>JBKQUS010000077.1:0-10425 GCA_052325505.1 Limisphaerales bacterium | reverse complement strand
AAGTCTTTTATAACCGACAACGGCTCCACAGCGCTCTCGGTTACAAATCTCCTGTGGAATTTGAAGAACTATTAACCTATAAATGAACAGTTTTATCGAGTGTCCACTTTTTCGGGGGAAGTACATTAACCAAACTGGTTTGATGCGACTTTTGCAGGTCAATCCACATGAAAGCGGGCTTGCCCGCCATAGCCGTTTCGGCGAAGGCGGGTCATTTCTCGCCTGCCGCCAGCACCGTCTGAAAATGCGGCGGCTGCTCTTCGCGAGCGACGATGCTGACCTCGATTTTTTTGAAGCCAGCCGTTTCCAGCCAGCATTGCAAATCGCTTTCGGCAAAACCCAGCCAGCGGTCTCCATACAGCTCGCGGGCCTGTTCAAAATCATGCTTCAACAAATCCAAGATCAGAATCTGGCCCCCCGCGCGCAGGATGTTATGGGCGCTGGCAATGCTCCGTTGCGGTTCGGCGGCATGATGCAGAGCCTGGCTCAGGACGACCACATCAACGCTGGCCGGGTCAATGGGGGGCGCCTCAAGGTCGCCCAGCCGAAATTCCAGGTTCTTGATCTTGTTCTTGCGCGCCTTGTTCGCGCCGAACGCCACCATCTTTTCCGAGTTGTCCACCGCAATGACTTTCTTTGCGCGTCGCGCCAGCAGCTCGCTCAGCAGCCCTTCGCCCGCGCCAAGATCGGCCACCACCAACGGCGGCAGCACGCGCAACAGCAGTTGCCCAAAGGCCTGCCAGGATCGGCCCGGCCCGTAACTGCGATCAAAACGGCCCGCCACCTGGTTAAAGTAAAGCTGGGCCTCCTGTGTGCGCCGCAGCAGGATGCGTCTCAGGTTAAGCTGGTCCGGGGTGTTCTCTGGCAATTCCTTCGCGCCGCGCACCGCCAGTTGGATAAACTCCGCCGTCCTGGCGTCGGCCCCGGCCGCAATCTTGTAAAAGGTGCGTTTCCCTTCGCGCCGCGATTCCAGCAACCCCGCTTCCTGCAGCAGCCCCAGGTGGGTGGAAATGCGCGATTGCCCCATGCGGGTAATTTCCTGCAGCTCGTGGACAGAAAGCTCATTCTTCTCCAGCAGCGCCACGATGCGCAGCCGCGTCGGGTCGGACAACGCCCGCAATGATTTCAAAACAGCCGGCATGTAAATAAAGGTTGACGCATATATAAAAACAATATATCTTCCCATCAAGATACGTCAATATGTATTCGCGCATTTAATTCATCATGAACAAAAATTTCATTTTCTCGTCCGAGTCGGTCGGTGAGGGCCATCCCGACAAAGTTTGCGACACCATTTCCGACGCGGTGCTGGATGCCCATCTGCAACAGGACCCGCGCAGCCGCGTCGCTTGCGAGACTTACGCCAAGAGCAACATGGTCGTGGTCGGCGGCGAAATCACCACCCGGGCCAAAGTGAACATCAACGACATCGTCCGCAAAGCCATCGCCGGCATCGGCTATGTGAATGACGACGATGTCTTTCACGCCGACAAAGTGTTCATCACCAATCTGGTGACCCGCCAGAGTCCGGACATCGCGCAGGGCGTCGATGCCCGCGCCGCAGAGGGCAAGGATACGGCGGAGCAGGGGGCAGGGGACCAAGGGCTGATGTTTGGCTTTGCCTGCGATGAAACGCCGGAACTCATGCCGGCGCCCATCATGTTCGCGCACCGCCTCGGACGCGAATTGACCCGGGTGCGCAAGGCCGGCAAAGTGGCCTGGCTCCGACCCGACTCCAAAACCCAGGTGTCCGTCCAATATGAAAACGGCAGGCCGGCTCGCGTCGTCAATGTCGTGGTCTCCACCCAGCACTCCGCTGACGTCAAACATAAGGAAATCAAGGAATTCATCATCAAGGAAATCGTCTGCAAAGTCCTCCCGGCCTCCATGCTGGACAAACGGACGCAATTCCTCATCAACCCCACGGGAAGGTTCGTGATCGGGGGGCCGCAGGGCGACACGGGGTTGACGGGGCGGAAGATCATCGTGGACACCTACGGCGGCATGGGCCGCCACGGCGGCGGCGCCTTCAGCGGCAAGGACCCCTCCAAGGTGGACCGCAGCGCGGCCTACCTGGGCCGTTACGTGGCCAAAAACATCGTCGCGGCCGGCCTGGCCACGCGGGCGGAAATTCAATTCGCCTACGCCATCGGCTATCCCGACCCGGTTTCGGTCTGCGTGGACACCTTCGGCACCGGCGTTGTGAGCGACGAAAAAATCGAGCAGGCGGTGCGCCAAGTGTTCAATTTCAAACCAGCCGCCATCATCAAACAGCTTAATCTGCTCCGGCCCATTTACTCCAAAACCACCAATTACGGCCATTTTGGCAAAATCGATGATCTGGCCAGCATCACTTGGGAGAAAACAGACAAGGCCGCGGCGCTGCGCAAGGCGGCGCGGTAAGACAATACTAATTATCACCACCACAATTCTTATGCGCATCAAACTCTCTTCAACTCGCCGGACCAAACCGGCCAAATCAGCCCTTGCCAAAAATGGCGGCCCGTCCCGCGACTTCAAGGTCAGGGACATCAGCCTGGCGGAATATGGCCGCAAGGCTATCGACATCGCCGAGCACGAAATGCCCGGCCTCATGGCCATCCGCCGCAAATACGCCACCGCCAAGCCGCTCCAGGGCGTGCGCATCACCGGCTCGTTGCACATGACGATTGAAACCGCCGTGCTCATCGAGAGCCTGGTGGCTTTGGGCGCATCGGTGCGCTGGGCCAGTTGCAATATTTTTTCGACCCAGGACCACGCCGCGGCGGCCATTGCCAAGGCCGGTGTCCCCGTTTTCGCCTGGAAGGGCGAGTCGCTGGAAGAATACTGGGATTGCACGTTCGCAGCCGTTGCCTATCCCCACGGATTGGGACCGCAATTGGTGGTTGATGACGGCGGCGACGCGACCTTGCTTGTCCACAAAGGCTACGAATTGGAAAACGGCGACGGCTGGGTCAACAGTCCCAGCGGTTCGCACGAGGAAGATGTCATCAAACGCCTGCTCAAGCGCATCGCGCGCGAGCGCCCTTCCTTCTGGCATACCGTGGTCAAGGACTGGCGGGGGGTTAGCGAGGAAACCACCACCGGCGTCCACCGGCTTTATCAGATGAAGCAGGCCAAAAAGCTGCTGGTCCCCGCCATCAACGTCAACGACTCCGTCACCAAATCCAAGTTTGACAATCTTTATGGATGTCGCGAATCGCTGGCCGACGGCATCAAACGCGCCACCGACGTCATGGTGGCCGGCAAAGTGGCCGTGGTCTGCGGCTATGGCGACGTCGGCAAAGGCTCGTCCCATTCGTTGCGCGGTTTTGGCGCCCGCGTCATTGTGACGGAGATTGATCCGATCAACGCCTTGCAGGCCGCGATGGAAGGTTTCGAAGTCACCACCATTGAAAACACGCTCGGCGTGGGGGACATCTACGTGACCTGCACGGGGAATTGCGAGGTCATCACCCTGGAGCACATGCAGAAAATGAAAGACCAGGCCATCGTCTGCAACATCGGCCATTTCGACAACGAGATCCAGGTGAGCCGCCTCAACACCGCCCCCGGCGTCAAGAAGTTGAACATCAAGCCGCAGGTTGACAAGTACACGTTTCCCGGCGGCAACAGCCTCTACCTGCTGGCGGAGGGCCGCTTGGTGAACCTGGGCTGCGCCACGGGGCATCCGAGCTTTGTCATGTCAAACTCATTTTCCAACCAGGTCCTGGCCCAGCTTGATTTGTGGAAGAACAAGGACATCTATCGTCGGGACGTTTATCGCCTGCCCAAGAAACTGGACGAAGAAGTGGCTCGCCTGCACCTCGAAAAAATCGGCGTGAAACTGACCCGACTGACCAAAAAGCAGGCCGACTATTTGGGCATCCCGGCCGACGGCCCCTACAAGCCCGACCACTACCGCTATTGACCGGCCTATTGCTTCTTTTTGGAAAAATCGGGGTAAAGCTTCTCCATGCAGTCGGGGCAGATGGAGTGGGAGAACTCGGCGTTGGAATGTTCGTGGACAAATGTCTCCAGCTTCTGCCAGTAACCCTTGTCGTCCCGGATCTTCTTGCAGTTGGAACAAATCGGCAGCAAGCCGCTGAGGGTCCTGACTTTGGACAATGTTTCGTTCAACTGCTCGATCATTTTGGTGCGTTCGGCCTCAATCCTTTTGCGCTCGGTGATGTCGTAGGCGATGGACGAAGCCCCCATCAACCGTCCGTCCGCGCCTTTGATCGGAGACATGGCCAGATGGACATCGATCTGCACGCCATCTTTGCGGACGCACACCGTCTCGAATGGTTCGATTGGTTTGCCGGTCCGAAGCTGCTCGAAGATTTCCAACGTGGAGGCGCGTAGGGACTCAGGGACGATGATGAACACGGATTGCCCGACGGCTTCGGCTTCCGCATATCCAAATAATTGACACGCGCCGGCGTTCCAGGTCGTGATGATTCCGTCCAAGTTTTGGCTGAGGATGGCTTCTCCGGTGGAATCGACGATGGCGGCCAGATAGAACAGCTTTTCCAAATCCGCCGCGCGTTGGGCCCTGCCTTGGGCTTCACGCATTTCCCGCTCCCGGGCAGTTTCAGTCGTTTTGACTTTTGCGGACTTCATATCAGCCACCTGATTTGACAGTTAACCAACCCGGCGCGAAGCTGTCAACGGCGCGACTGCCGCAAGCCTGTTCGCGTTCCGGGTGCGCCACAGTTTTATGCAAGAATCTGGATTCATTCAATGCCCATTTTGCGGACGGGAATTTGAAGTCGTCATAGACTCCAGCCAGCCCTCGCAACGGTTCACCACCGACTGCGAAATCTGTTGCCGCCCCATGGAGGTGATCGCGGAATGCGGGCCGGGACAAATTCTGAGCTTGGATGTGCGCCCGAATTGAACGAGACTTCACCGTTATGTCGCCGAATGCATCTGTAATCATCTTGTGGGTCTATGTTGTTCTGCTCCTGGCCGGGGGATTGATGGGCTTTCTGAAGGCGGGGAGCAAAATCTCACTAATCACCTCAGCCGCTTTCGCGCTCCCGTTGGCATTATGCGCTTTGAATGTGATTCCGTTCTATCCCATCGCCCCGATCCTCATCGGTCTGCTGGCATTGGTCTTTGGCGTGAGGTTTGCAAAAGGGAGGAAATTCATGCCCTCAGGTTTGATGCTCTCGCTGTCCATAATAGTTCTGGCGGCGCTGTTGCTGCTCCACAAATAGGCGGCGGGTTTCTCTCGTCTCGTGCAAACTTCCCTCCCGATCTGGCAGGTTCATGCCCAAATCATTGACGCGCTCCAGGCCAATCATCGCCTGGTGCTGGTTGCCCCCACGGGTTCCGGGAAAACGACTCAGGTGCCGCAAATGCTTTTGGACGGCGGCGCGTGTCCAGGACGCATTATTGTGCTGCAGCCACGCCGCGTCGCCGCCCGCACCGTGGCGGCTCGCGTCGCCTGGGAACGCGGCTGCAAACTCGGCGCAGAAGTCGGGTACCAGATTCGTTTCGAGGATCGCACCAGCCTGGGCACGCGCATTTGCTTTGTGACCGAGGGGATATTGCTGCGCTGGCTTCAGGATGATCCCGATTTGCGCGACATTAGCGTCATCCTCTTTGACGAATTCCATGAGCGCAATTTGTTGAGCGACGTGGCGCTGGCCCTGGCCAAACGCCTCCAGGATCTGCGGCGAGCCGATCTGAAGATCGTGGTCATGTCCGCCACGCTGGAAGCGGAGCCTGTCGCAAAGTACCTGGGCGGATGCCCCGTGCTGGTCTCCGAGGGGATTGCCTTTCCCGTGGAAGTTCGCCATTCCACGTCGCACGACGAACGCCCGGTTTCAGAGCAAGCCGCCGATCTTGTCGCGCAAATCACCCAATCCGGCGAGCGGGGGGACATCCTCGTCTTTATGCCCGGCATGGGCGAAATCAATGCCACCATTGGGGCCTGCCGCGCCGCCGAAACCCGCGAACGTCTCGCCCTCATCCCTTTGCACGGCGAATTGCCGCCCGACGAGCAGGACGCCGCCTTTGCGCCGAATCCTTTGCGCAAGATCGTTGTGGCCACCAATGTCGCCGAAACTTCGGTGACGATTGACGGCATTGTTCATGTGGTTGACAGTGGTTTGGCCCGGGTGGCGCGTTATGAGGCCGAACGGGGCATCAGCACGTTGTTTATCGAGCCGATCAGCCGCGCCTCCGCCGAACAGCGGGCGGGCAGGGCCGGACGCACCGCGCCGGGCGTCTGCCACCGGCTTTGGACCGAAAGCGCCCACCTCAACAGGCCGGAGCGCAATACTCCTGAAATTCAGCGAAGCGATCTGGCGGAAGTGGTCCTCCTGCTGCATTCGTTCGGCATCAAGGACGCCGCGCGGTTTGATTGGCTGGACCGGCCCGATCCGCAAGCGGTGGAACGCGCCGAGAATCTGTTGCGCATCCTGGGCGCGCTTCGCTCCGGGCAGGCAGCAGGTGGGGCGGATAACAACTCGGACATGACCCCCATCGGCTGGCAGATGTTGCGCTTGCCGATGCATCCCCGTTATTCGCGGATGCTGGTGGAGGCGGCCAAATACGGCTGCGTTCCGGCGGCGGCTTTGTGCGCGTCCCTGGTCAGTGGGCGCGAGTTGTTGGTGCGGTTGGGCCGGGACGACAAGCATGTGGCCGAGGCGCGCGAACTTTTTGAGGCCAGCGCCGACTCGGATTTTTATACGCTGATGCGGGCCTATCAGTTTGCCCGGAACAACAATTTCAGCGTGGAACGTTGCCGGCGCCACGGCGTTCATGCGCAAATTGCGCGGCAGGTGCAGCAGGTCTATGAACAAATCGTGCAGGCGGGCAGGGGAGGGAGCGCCAGGGAACAGAGCCTGAATGAGACTGACGCCGGCGAGGCAAGGCTGAAGGGCGGGGAAGACCCGTTGCTGCGCTGCATCATGGCAGGATTCATTGACCAGCTTTGCAAACGGCGGGATCAAGGCACTCTGGAGTGCGACTTGACCGAAGGGCGTTCGGGAACGTTGGTGCGCGAAAGTGTTGTCCAAAATTCTCCGCTGTTTGTCGCGTCCAGCATCCGCGAAGTGACTGGCCGCACCGGCAACCTGACCTTGTTGAGCCTGGCGACTGCGGTCAAGCGGGAATGGATCGAGGAAATGTTCCCCGGCCAGATCAGCCGTCGCGTGGAGCATTTGTTTGATCGCACGCACAAGAGAGTCAGCGCTGTCAAGTTGCTTCGCTTCCATGATCTCGTCATCCATTTTGAACATCAGCACGACGTGGACCCCATCGCGTCCGGACGCTGCCTGGTCGAGGCTTATGCAAAGCAGTATTTCGAGCTGCCCCTTTTTAATCACGAGATCAAACAGTTGATGGCGCGGATCAACGTCGTCTGCGCTGTCATGCCCGAACTGGAAGTGCCGCCGGCCGATTCAGCTTTCGTCCTGGATTTCCTGGCGCACGCCTTTGCCGGATTAACCCTGGTGAAAGAAGCGCAGGCCACGCCTTTGCGCGATCTTTTGCTGGAACAGATCGGCAGGGACCGATTGGAATGGATCAATGAGCTGGTGCCGCTGTCAATCGCCTGGCCTGACGGCCGAAAGCTCAAACTCCTTTATCCAGACGAGCCGCGCGATGAGGATGGCGAACCGAATTCCCCGGAATTACAAGTGAAGCTCCACGAATGCTTTGTGCTCAAGGAGCATCCGCACATCTGTGAAGGACGATTGCCGGTCAAGCTTTGGCTCTGCACACCCGACGGCAAGCGCATTGACTCGACGTTCAATTGGCCCGCCTTCAAGGCCAACAACTACCCCAAACTCAAAAACGTGCTTCAGCAGAAATTCCCTTCTTTTGTTTGGGTGTGAAACTGCGTCAGGTTTCTGTGTCAGCCAACGCTTCCTCTTCCGCGGCCAGGAGGGTGGCATGCATGGAGGCCGCATCGGGCGACTGGCGGAGTTGTTCCAAGACGGCCGTTTTCTTGGCCATGAGACAAATCCTGGCCAGGGTGTGCAGATGCAGCCGGTCGTCCTGGCAACAGACCAGGAAAAACAACTGTGTGGGCTTGCCGTCGGGCGCGCCAAAATGGATTTCCTGGATCGTGCGACCGAGGAGAATGAACGAACTTTCAAAAAGATAAGGGTCCGGCACACGCGGGTGGAGCAAGGCAAAGCCGCCCGGCATGCCGGTGGAACAAAGGGCTTCGCGCGCTTCCAGGCTGGCCAGCAAATCCTTGGGGTTGTTCAAACGCCCGGTTGCCTCCCCCAATTTTACCAACGCATGCAGAACGGACGACTTGGTTTTGGCCTGCAGGGCAGGGGCCATGAAGTCAGGTTGGATCATTTCCGGCAGGAGGGTTTGGCGCGGCAGGATTTCCCGGGTGCCACGGGTGGATTTTTGGTGATACTCCGTCAGCCGCGGTCCGGGGAGGCGGAGGAGGTGTTGGGAAGCCCAAAGGTCGATATCGTCCTTCGGAAACACGACCCTGCGTCCGCGCTTCTCGTGCGGAATCTCGTTGCATTTCACGCGCTCCTCGATATCGGCTGGAGTCAGATGCAAATACTCCGCCACCGCCTCAAGACTCAGAATCTGATAAGACATATATGTCATTGTATAAGAGTCCACAATTTGCGACAGTTTTGCGTGTCCAATGTCCAAAACGCGAGTCTAAACACAAAGGGCCGCTTTTGAGCGGCTTGTCAGATTTTCAACTTTTAGGCCAGTTTTACCCAGCCCCAAAGATCGGGAGCGCCCGGCATTCCCCGGCGCTCAAAATGGCGGTGTTGGCCGCGCTGGAAAGTGTCTTGTGCAATGGCTCTGAATGGCCGGTTAATGGCGCTTTAAAGGGCGTTGCAGCGGCGATTCGCGCTGGCGGGGCTGGGGATGTGCCAGGTGCACCAAAATGCTGCGCAACGCGGCCAGCAAAGTTTGCCATTTCTTCAATGAAGCCAGCCGGGCGGCAAGTGTGCGCGATAGGTTCAAAAGCTCTGCCGTGTCCAGATCGGGGATCGTGCGGACTCCGTTAATCACTTTGAATCGGACGCGGAGAATTTTGGAGAGTGAGCGCGGCGGATAACCTGCTTGCTCAACTTCTGACACGGCTTCCCTCATACCGTGAGAGTAAGCGCCGGCGCTGGCCGTCATGTTCCATCCCGGTTTGAGTGCGGCGCGGCTCATGGCAGCAATCCCTCGTCTTTGAGAATTTGAATGCAGCCGGGATCAAGAGGGGCAATGGGAGTTTGCGGAAAAAATCTTTGGCCAGAACCGGAAACGGAATCGTAAGAGCCAAACTCGGACCATTCCAAAAAGGCGACACGTTTAAGCTCTGCCATGATGGCCGGCAAAGAACGTTCGCAATCGGACACGAAAAACCGAAAAAGCATCCGATCCCCGTCAATCCTTGTTGAGGAAGGCGGTTCTCCATTCAATCGCATCCATGCATCAGTGCTGGCTCTCACTCGCGCCTGTATCACGGCTAACGGTTTGGCATCATGAGGCGGGCTTTCAGAACCCACACGCATCATTCTGTGGGCCAATTTCCAAAGGCGCGAAAATGTGGACAATGCCTGTTTTCGGCCAATCTCCACTTGTGGCAATAAAGGCGATTCCAAAAAAAAGCCCGCGCTCTTCAGGCTGCGGATTATCGTTTCCTCCAAAAGACATCCCATCATCGCGGCGTAAATCCCCTCTATACAGCCCAAACCCGGAATGGTTACAAATAAGAGAACGTATTTGCCGTTTGGCTGAATTGTTTCGGGAGCGTTCATATTGACAATGATTGTGCGGGTTGGGCCGTCTGACTGCAACGGCAGACGGCGTGCGGCATGGCAGGATTTTGGGCGAAAGCATTCATGGTTCAAGGGATGTAGGCACCCGATGACAGTCTTTGTTCAAGGTAGCCATGATCGCGTTCTAGTTCTTGGATTTGGCCTTCGAGGGCAGTCACTTTCCGGGATAGTGCAGAGCCAACATCCTGTTTTGACGTGTGAAGTTGAGCGAGCCGATGCACCAATTCAATCAATTTTTCCAAATCGGCTTGTGAGAAGCCCCGACCGTTATTCAGATGTTGTAGGGCCTCTTCGCCAGCAGCATAGGCTCTCTGGACAGATTCAATATTCTCCGTGGCAATCCGTGAGCCTGCGGCGCGTGTGGCAGCCGCTTGAGTCTGCGCATTGACTTGCTGCATTAGCGCAAGCTGCTGTTCAAGAATCTCTATGCGCTCCCGGCCTTCAACATTCAGCTTTTGATCCGCTTCGAGTTGCGCCTCTGCATTCTTGATAGACTGTTCAGCGTGTTTGTTGGCAACATCGGCTGTATTCGCGGCATCCTGCAACGGTTTAATAATACTAGGTTAAGTTAGGATGTGTCTTCAAAGGTGCTCAGACACCACGGACATCGGCCCGCCAGCCGAATCAGCGCGGCTTGCAGCCGCTTCCGTGTCATGGGCAACGTCGCACCAGAAGT
>JBKQUS010000076.1:0-15545 GCA_052325505.1 Limisphaerales bacterium | reverse complement strand
GCGTGTTGTTTAAAGGTCTTGTCAAACTTCTTCCGGTTGTTCTTGGATTGGATCACAGGTGCATTCATAGTTGCTTTGGCTTTCAATGTCTCTCTTTACCTGTGTCCGCTTTTTCGCGCAGGCCCACATAAGGCGGATTGCCGACAATGGCATCAAACCCGCCTTCAAACTCAAACGCCGGCAAAGCGGGTGGCGGAATTTTTGTCTCTTTCTTGAGTTTTTTGTAATTGAAACTGCCATGCAGCGGCACGCCGGGAAATGTGTAATCCAACGGAGCGGCGGTTTCGCGCAGTTCGCCCCCAGTTCCGCGAGTGAAGATATGCGGGAAACGTTGCTCAAAGTCCATCGGGTTGAGTTTCTTTTCCTCATCCGACGCGAAAAGCTGGCCGGTCAAGATGTCCGTGCCGATGAGTGAGTTGCCGCACACGATGTTTTTATTGAGCGAGGGCAACAGCGTTTCGTGAAATTCCATCTGGTAGCCGCGCGCGGATGCGGGCGTTTCGTCTTGCAGCAATTTCAAGTAGAGCGAAAGCTGCGCCACTTCCACGGCCTGGGTGTCAATGTCCACGCCGTAAATGTTGTTCAGCAAGATTTCCCGCCTCTTCTGCAATGACAGGTGCCAGCCGTCTTCGCGCTCCGCCAACTCGCCCTTTTTGGCCTTGCCGGGATTGTCGTTGTAAAATTTCGTGTGGTAACGAAGCAGCAAATCATACACGCCCAGCAGAAACGAACCGCTGCCGCACGCAATGTCGGCAAACCGCATTTCGGCAATCTGGGCGGGTGTTTTGCCCTCGATCAATTTGCCCACGGTGTTTTCCACGATGTAGCGGACGATGTATTCCGGCGTGTAATAAACGCCGCCCGCCTTGCGGACTTCAGGCTTTTCCTCGACGCGGGCGCGCTTGTCCGTCGCCACGATCACCTTGCCAAGAAACCGTTCGTAGATGCTGCCGAGAATGTGAATCGGTATGGCGTTGAAATCGTAAGGGGAATTGATGTGGCAAAGGGCCTTGCAAATCCCGGCAAACTGGCCGTCGTCAACTTTGACTTTTTTGTCGAGAACCGCGTTTTCCTTGAAAACAATGCCGTTGTAAATGCCGTCCAGCCGCCGCGACGCGGCAATGAAATCGCCCCAGGCGCTGCCGCGTTCGCCAAACCTGGCAACCAGGTATTGCGATTCAATCAGTTTGTCCTCCAAAAAGCGGATGAAAACCAGCCGGTCGAGCGTGCGTTGGGTGATTTCGGTAAGCGTTTCGCCGTCCAGCGCGGGATTGCCGTTTTTGAAGATGTGCGCCAGGGTGTCACGGTGCGCGTCCAGTTCTTCCAAAAACGCCTCGTCAAAGGATTGATCGCCGCCCTTGACAAATCCTCGCTGCACCGCGCCGCGCTTTTTGGGCAAGGCTTCAGCGTATTTTTCCAGCGACCCGCCCGCCACGGCTTCGCGGGAAAACAGCCAGTAAATTTCAGCAAAAACTTCTTCGTTGCTGTATTGGCCGTAATGGAATTTTTTGAGGTTGCGCTGGAGCGCGGTGTCCAGGTCCGGCTTGAACCGGCAGTCCACGATCTCGAACTGCGCGAAATTGCATAGCGCGCCAATGGGCGTCCGGCTGTTCCAGCCGTATCGGATCGTCTGAAAATAATTATCAACCGTGGCAATGTCGCCATGCGGTTTTTTGGCTTCGACGTAGAATTTTACGTCGCGGAAATTCGGCGCGAGATAAAAGGCATAATCGGCGCGGCGTTGCGAAACCCCGGGTTCCCTGCTCTCGACTTTGACCTCCTGTTCGTAGGGATTCTTCTGCTTTTCGTGGTTCACGTCCCAGCCAAGCGCCATCAAAAACTTGTCAATGAAGTCGTGGCGGGCTTGAGCCTCCTGGTACTGCGGCGAGAGAAAGGATTTCTCGCTGGCCTTGAAGTCTGCGGCCAATTCCTTAACCCGCGCAAAGGCATCGTCGAAATTTGCTGACATCCCGGCCACACGCTATCAGGCGCGGTGCTGCGACGGCAAGTCCGCTTTGTCAGTCGCACGGCCAACCCAGGCATTAGCGGCTTTTCGTGCTTTCATCGGCATGTGTCGGTTGCACCGAGAGAACGGCAGATTGGCCAGGCGGATTCCAGGGGTGGTTTTTCGGGCTTTTGGCCGCGAAATGGCTTGCTCCATAACGCCGGCTTGGGTTCAATCCTTACCGGGACATGTCTTCCGAATCGTCATCCAGTTCAATTTTTCCCCGGACCGATTGGGCCGGCCTGGGCAAGGCAGCGGATGCCGACGCGGCGCGGTTGGATGACTTGATTCGCCTCTATTGGGCGCCGCTCCGGATATTTCTCGTGGCCACGTTCCCCTCTCTCAAAGACCAGGCGGAAGTGCTCCTGCAGGAGTTCGCCGAGGACAAAATCCTGAAGGACGGCTGGCTGCGGCGCGCGGACCGCACCCGGGGAAGGTTCCGGGATTTCCTCAAGACCAGCCTCCGCCATTTCGTGCTGGATCGGCTCAACCGGGCCGAGGTGCGGCACGCGCCTGTTTCCCTGGAGGAGCTGGAGCAGGAATTGCCGGGTCCGGCGGGGCCGTCCGAGGAGTTCGATTTGACATGGGTGCGCGTCGTGCTGGCCGAAACATTGCGCCGGATGGAGGCCGATTGCCGCGATCCCGCCGCCGACCAGCCGCGGCGCACTTACATTTGGGAGATGTTTCGCATCCGCCTGATTGATCCGGTCTTGAACGGCGCGCCCCAGATCCCTTACGACGAATTGATCGAGCGGTTTGGGATCAAATCTCCCACCGACGCTTCCAACCTGCTGCTCAGCGGCAAACGGATTTTCAAGATGCATCTGGCCAAGGTCATCAAGGAATATGCGGAACAGGACGCCGCCGCCGCCGCTGAAATCCAGGAATTGGAACATTTTGTCTCGCGCCTGGCCGACCGGGCCTGACTTGCAAGATTCGCACCGCCAAACCGTAAGGATATTGAACAGTATGTCTGAGTTTGACTCCGCGTCGGCGCTCAGCAAAAGCCCGCCGAAGAGCCTCGCCGCATTCCTCGCGGCGGGGGCCGAGCGCGCGCGGCTGTGGCGGCCGGAGGAGTTGACTGCCATTTTCCGCCATCAAATGTCCGCGCCGATCCTGGTGGATTTGGGAGGATTCGACCCCGTGACGGCCAACCGGCTTAAGACGCTGAGTGAAGCGCAGAGCCTGCTCCTGAAAAGCTTTTCCGACCTGTTTCACCATCCCGTTCCGCCCCTGGAACTGCTGTCGCTGACCAAGGATTTCGCCAAGGCCAACATGGATCATCCGGAAAGCAGTCTGCCGCACGAAGTGGCGGCGGTGCTTTATTATACCAGCATTGCCGCCGCTCTGGTGCGCCTCGATGCCCGGATTTCCCAACTCAAGGATGAGGATTTGCAGCGTGGTCTGCTGTGGGCCAAAGACCAGCCGTGGATCGATAACCAAACCCGCGAAATACTCGTCGAGGCGCTGAAGAAAATGCCGCCCGGCGTTGCGGCGAAAGGTTCCTCACAATGAAACAAGGTGCATCCAACCAGGGCGAGGGGCCGTTTATTCCTCCCGTTTCGGCGTTTGCCGGGCCGATTGCGGAGTTGGTCGGTCACCGTCTGCTCTCGCCTCCCACCCGGCCCGGATTACTGGCGAGTTTGGCCCGCTTTGAAGTCGTGCGCGTGCTGGGCGGCGGCGGCATGGGAGTGGTTGTCCTGGCCCGGGACTCCGAGAGGGGAACAGATGTGGCCATCAAACTAATCAAACCGGAATTGGTCCCGGATCAGCGGATGATGCATCGCTTCGTCAAGGAAGCCGGCCATTTGCAGAAACTCAAGCATCCAAACGTAGTGCCCGTCCTCGAGGTTTCAGACCGGCCGGAAGGCCCTTATTTTGTCATGCCTTATTTTGAACGGGGCAGCCTGGCCCATCGCATTCGGCCCGGCCAGCCTATGGAGCCGGACGCCATCCTGGACATCGCCCGGCAGGTGGCCGAGGGCCTGGCGTTCGCCCATCGCCACGGTATCATCCACCGTGATCTCAAGCCCGCCAATATCCTGCTCGGGGCCGATGGCAGGACTTGTCTGGCCGACTTCGGCCTGGCCCGGACGATGTTCAACGACACCATCGTCGATGTGGAAGGCGGCCAACTGGAGGGCACCGCGCCCTACATGTCGCCCGGCATCGCCGCCGGCAACGCGGAAGACACCCGTTGCGACATCTACGCGTTTGGCGCGCTGCTCTATGAAATGTTGACCGGCGAGCCTCCCTATGCCGGACGCAATACCAACGATGTCCGTAATCAAATCCTGGCTGGTCCGCCCAAACCCATTCAAGCCAGGAATCCCGCGGCTGCCGCAGGACTTGTTGCGGTGGCGGAAGGAGCCATGGCCCGCGAGTTGCGTGATCGCTACGCCGACATGGCTGACGTCCTGGCCGACTTGGAGCGGATCAGCGCGGGAAAAGCGACGCTGGGGCCGCACGGCATTTCCCGCCGGGCCAAACAGCTTCCCAACTCGCTGTGGATTCCCGCCGGTGTGCTCTTGATTGTTGCCGGTCTTTTGATGCTTTGGCCATCCAGGCCTGTCAATAAGCCGGTAATCAATCCGCCTGCGACCAACCTGCCGCCGCCGCTTCCTCCACCGGTTGTTCAGCCTCCCCCGTCCGTTGTTTCGCTGAACGTTTGGCGGGTCGCGGTGCTGGCCGGTCAACCCGGCGTGCGCGGCAGCGCCGATGGCGCGGCGTCGGAGGCCCGCTTTCAATCGCCCAGCGGAGTTGCAGTTGACAGCTATGGAAATGTCTGTGTCGCGGACACGGGGAACAACACCATTCGAAAAATTGCGCGAGATGGCGCCGTCAGCACTCTCGCCGGCTTGGCGGGCAAGCTGGGTCGCCAGGACGGCAGGGGAAGCGCCGCCCGCTTCCTGGCCCCGTTGGGAATTGCGGTGGACGGCGCGGGCAACGTTTATGTGGCCGAATTTGCCAGTGATCTCATCCGCAAGATAACCTCCGACGGGGAGGTCAGCACCTTGGCCGGTTCAGCCGGAAATCCCGGCAGCGCGGACGGCACGGGCGACGACGCCCACTTCCGCAATCCTTGGAGCGTTGCCGTTGACTCGACCGGCGATGTGTTCATTGCCGACAAAAGCAATTTCACCATACGCCAGATCAGCCCGACTGGCCGCGTCAGCACCTTCGCGGGTTTCCCCGGCATCCCGGGCGGTGCTGACGGCCCTGGTAGCTATGCCCGGTTCCGTGATCCTCTGGGCGTCGCGGTTGGTTTGGCTGGCGACGTCTATGTGGCCGATGCCGGAAACAATACGATCCGCAGAATTAATTCCTTCGGCATGGTAAGTAATTTGGCTGGAATGACCGGCAGGGCAGGGGCTGCCGACGGGATTGGGAGCAGCGCTACCTTCTCCAACATCCAAACTGTGGCCGTCGGCGAACTCGGCAACATTTATGTGCTCGACGGAGACGCCATCCGCAAAGTCACCCCGGGCGGCGTTGTTACGACCCTGCCCAACACTTTACTGTTCGATGGTCATGGAAATGCCATCCATCCCACGGGCATGGCAGCGGACGCCACCGGCAATCTATACCTGGCCGATGGCATGAACAATGTGATTTGGCGGGCAATGCCGCCCAGTTCAACCCCCAAATAAGATGCGCGAATACCTTGTCTGAGCCTTTTGCTTCGCCCTTTCTTTCAGTAGTTCCCGTTCGGATCCTTGATTCTCCAGAAGCCCAACGGTCCGGTGCCGGAGGCTGGGCCGTTATTGCCGCTTGCGCCAACGGACCAGATCCCCAGCACATTGGTTGAGCCGGGACCGACAGTTTGCTGGATTTGGTAAGTTGACACATGGTTGTCGTGAAAAAGATAATCAAAAGAGCCGCCATGGTTCTTGTAGAGCGCCGCACCTTGATTGCTGGTATCAGCCGGACATATTTGAACCTGATCATCGCTCTGGCTCGAGTAGGGCCCCTTGCAGACGCTTGGCCAGAAATTCGCCGCGACGTTATGCGCGTTGGGCTGCTCGGCGAGCAGGATTGTGTTGGCGGGTTGCACTACGACTGCCGTCTTTGTACGAGGGCGCTGACCAGTTGGGGGCACTGGCGTCGGGACTCCAGACAATGCCGACGCCCCCAAGAACCGGGGGAAGAGTGTAGGAGCCATTCGCACTAGACGGCCCCGCTGTTTGTTCCGCCCCGTCTTGGTCGGTGTTCATCACGCCGATCGAGTTCATGGCATACGTTCTGCGCCCCACGGGATTCGGCGGGTCTGAATTGTCCGCACTCAACACCCAGGTATCATCCGGCCCTGTGTCGGCGGGGCATAGCACGACGGAAGGGCTTAAAGCCCTGGGCCAGCCACGAGCAGCCTCGATAACCTGGAATTGCCGGTAGGTCAAATGACCCCCGGAAATGTAAAAGTTGATGTAGGTGTCAAATGCCATTTGGGAATCAAGTCCGGTGTCGCTCAAAGAATCTCCAGCCGGCGGAAAGGTCTCGTTGTTGTCCCCAGCGAACAGAGTGATCGCCGTGCCCAGTTGTTTGAGGTTGGAAGAACATTTGGCTTTGGCGGCGCTGGCCTTGGCCCGGGCCAGGGCCGGCAGTAGCATGGCGGCCAGAATCGCGATGATGGCGATGACCACCAACAGTTCAATCAGGGTAAATGCGCGGCGAGCCAGGCTGGTTCCCCTCTTGGGGCCCTTCCAAAAATGGAGTTTGCTAACGTTATTCATATGTTCCTTGGCCAATGCTCAATCGTCATAAGTATAGCGTACTATATGCCTGAGCACCACGGTATCGGCCAAATGTCGTATTCTTCGGCCTTGGCGGCCAACGGCAATTCGGCGTGGCCGGGCTGGAGATGACTCAACCGACTGTCCGCGAGCTATTACGAGATGGGTGCGCCGGAAGCCCCGGGCTGCTTGGCGCGAAAGAACTTTGCCGCCGCCTCGGTCCGGCAGCGAACATGAAGCTTCTTAAAAATATGCATCAAGTGTGTGCGCACCGTGCCGGTGCTGATGCTCAGGTTCTCCGCAATTCCCTTGTTGGAAAGTCCTTCTGCCAGCAAGGCGAGAATTTCTGTTTCGCGCGTGGACAAACCGTCTGTCTCGCCAGCGCCAGACAGTGGTGCCCGAAACGAACGCACCACCATCCGTGCGATTTCGCTCGTCATGGGCGCGCCGCCTGCCCGCACCTCGGCAATGGCTTGCAGAATCTCGTCAAGGCTGAAGCGCTTTAGAATGTAGCCGCAAGCACCGGCTTTCAGCGCCTGAAAAATGAGTTCTATGTCCTTGTACACGGTTACCATGATGACTTGCAATGCCGGCATCTTCTCTGTCAGCCGCGCCGTGCAGGCAATCCCGGACTCGTCCGGCAGGTGAATGTCCATCAAGACCACATCCGGACAGTGTTTCGGAATTTGAACTTGCGCTTCCTTCGAAGTAGTACACGCGCACACGCAGCGATACCCTGCCGCGTTGTCGATGAGTTCCATCAAAGTCTTGCGCGTGATATTATTGTCTTCAACTATGGCCACGGTTGTCATGCAATTTCTCCAATGGGAAGGACCGGCAGTGGCACAATCAGCCTGACCGTTGTTCCCTTCCCGGGTTGTGTCTCAATGTCACATCTGCCGCCCAGTCCCTTCAGACGCGACGAAAGGTTGGCCAGTCCATTGCCACAGGATGCCTTTCCGGCATCGAACCCGCAGCCGTTGTCAGCAATGGCGATTTCCAACTGGTTGTCCGTCTTCGTGATGCGCAACTCGGCTTCGGTGGCGCGGGCATGACGGACCACGTTGTTCAAGGCCTCCTTGCCCGCGAGATAAAGGTGGTGTCGGGTCTGTCCGGACAGCGTGACTGGATCAAACTCGATGGGGATCTTAAACCGGCACGCCACGCCGGAAGCGCCAAGAAATTCCTTCGCGGCGCCGCTCAGGTAGTCGGCGAAAGATTGCAGTGAGTTCTCGTTGGGGTTTACCGCCCAGACAATCACGTCGAGCGCGGCAACCAGTCCTCGAGCCTTGTCTGCGATCGCATGAAGGCGCTCCGTCTGCTTTTCGTTGCCGGGAGTTTCCCCAAGTCCCCTATCGGCCAGCAAACTGACCTCCGTCAGGCCCGACCCCAAGTCGTCGTGCAGGTCCCTTGCGATGCGCGAACGCTCCGCCTCGGCTGCCCGCTGCAATTCAGCCTGTTCCCGGCTGCGAATTTCCGTTTCCAGTTGCGCGGTGCGCTCTCCAACCTGACGGCGGAGTTGATTGTTCCACACCAGGACTGCGGACAACAACCCGGCGAGAACACCTGCCAATACAAGAAGACGTTTCAAGGTCCACCAAGGCGGTGTTGCCAATACCCCGATCCCCGCCGGTGAATTCAACAACAGCTCGAACGAATTGATCTCGCGGTCCGTCGGATTTCTGCCTTGGACGGCATACACGCCGGTTAAGTCCAGGCGGCTTCCAACCCGCAGTGACGGAGACTGCCGGGGTTGGTTGTTCAGCCGCGCTTTAAACACGAGGAACCCGGACTGCAACTCCAACACTTTTTCCGAAGGATCGTCCCATTCGTCCACGAGCAGGGCTTGCACGCGCACCAAGATTCCATTGTAACTCGCATTAAGAAGATTCCCGGCCGTAATCCTTGTGGGTTCCGGCAGCGGAGCCTGCCCGGTCTTGCGCGCGACCGCTTCCTTCAGAGCCGGGGCGGGACCACCTAATTCCAGAAAGCCCACGGCTTCAACGAGATCACCGGGCTGAAATTCGGCGGCATCCTTTGTCGTAACGCGCAAACCGTTGGTGCCGTCCATCACGAAAAAGTCTCCGGCCTGGCCGTGGATGATCTGCCCCTCGATTTTTATCCTTCTAAAGGGCGCGGCTTTCGGATCAAAGAGCAGCAATTCGCGAACGTCTTTTCTTGGAGCATCGAATGGATCATGCGGGGCAAACTGGGCCACGTCCACCGCCGCGTCAAAAATACGCAGGTGTCCGGTTTCGAGTTGATGGGTTTCGCTGTTGAAAGAGACAACTACGCTCCCACGCACCCGGACCAATGCGTTTTCGTAACGCCGGAGCGAAGCAAGCTTGAAGCCAAATAAATCCAGTTTTATCGTCCCGCCTTCCGTCAGTAAGACAATGCCATCTTCCTGGACGGCAGTCACGATTCCTTCGATTTCCGTGTACTGGCTGTCCAGGCTGCCATTGATCAACTGATCCCATGTCGGATGAATAGGCTCCGGCAAATATCCCTCTCCGAGATGAACAACCCGCTTGGCCATTACCACTGGCGCGAACAACCCGGGACCAGTCACACCAGTGATCTCGCAGAATTCTCCGCGGCGCAAGGGTTGGGACGCATTCAAATTGGTCTCTTCGACGTATACTCCGCGGGTGGCATCCTGAAGAACAGCGCCTGCAAAAGCTGGAATCACCGCCGTGACCACACCGTGTATCTCGAAGGGGTATTGCCGCGCCGCCTCTTCACGATTCAGCGCCTTGATGGCCTGCGCGGTGGTGAGCACAGGCAGCCCTGGCCTCTTTCCCCCGGCGGCATCGGCCTTCTGCGCCTCTGAAAGAGACGTGCCGCCCCCATCGCCGATCGGCTTGACTGGAGGAGGTTCTGAGACTTTCAATTGATGTATTGCTTCCCAGCTAGACACTAACAGGACTCCCGGAACTCTCAGTCCTTCATTGTTAGTGACGCTTTGCCATACCCCGACAGCCAGCACCCTGCTGTGAGCCGGGAAGATCGGTGACAAGCCGCTATCACCGAAAACGTCCACGCGCATGAGGTCATTCCCGACTCTGAGTTCCAATTCCCCTCCTTCAGCCTCTTCTCCTGCGAACTCAACGGAGCCTTCGACGGCGGCCCACTGGCGCTCTTCACCCTCCACAGGCTGGATGGCGGTGATCTCCCGCGGGACAGGCGGAGTGGCTTCCCCTAGTATCTCCACATTGACCGACGACTCCCCCACAAAGAGCTGGCTACCATCGTCCGATGTCATGTAAAAGTTGTAAACACCGTCCTGCTGGATTTTCACGAAACCGCTAAACTCCAGTCCGACAGCTTCATCCTGTGTCCGGGCGCCAAGATCAAAATTCGTAACGATGCCGGTCCTGACCGGAGTCATGTTATCAAAATCCGGCAAATATTCCCAATGGCCTTCGTAGCATCGATAATCCAGCCCATTGGCGAAATTAGTGGAAAGAGTTGCAGGATTCCCTTGCGCGCGAAAGAGAACCTGGTCGGCGATCAACTGCCGGGGCAAACCAGGGCCATCATATTCCAGTTTCAAACCAAACGGCCCTATTGAGTTGAACCAACGAAGCTGGATTGGATGAAGCCCGGATTTGAGAAAAACCGAGCCGGACTCTTCTCTCATTGCGTGAAAACCATCGTTCTCCACGACCAATTGCGGGACGAAGCTCAAGCCGAAGCCGCTGCCTTTTGCAGCGCTACCTTTCACCTCCAAACGCACCCGCTGGTTGGGCTTGATGGAATATCCCCGCAAGTCCAGCTTGAGAAACTCAACCCCGGAGTCATCGTGCAGGACCAGAGCTCCGTTGGTTGGATCGACTTGCCAGACATCCCCCTCCAGCCGGATTGTGTGAATCATCTGTCGCCGTTGCGCCGCCAACTGCCGGGCTAGCAGCAAATTCGTGATCGCTGGCGGCTCTGGCGTGACCGGCACCGCTTTGGCAGCTCCAACCTGAAGCAACGATCCCGCCACTATCAAGCCGCCATACATATTCAACCGCCGACCAACGCTGGCGAGAACAGCAATCCGCATGACAATGCGGTATTGTCCGGAGTCATGAGATCAAAGTCAAGCAGTCATTCACAGCAATGGTTGTGGAGGCGTGAAAAATACCCAAAGAGCCTGTCTGACCCTGTTTGACTTCAGCCTTTAGCCTTCACCCTTCCTTTCAGTGGTTCCCGTTCGGCTGGGTTATCGTCCACATCCCCAGCGGCAAGTTGGTCGTTCCGCTGCCGACTGTTTGCTCAAGCGTGAGAGCGGACACATGGTCGTCGTGAAAGAGATAATTAAAGTGGTTGCCGTGACGGCTGTAGAGAGCCGCCCCTTCGTTATTCGGGTCATTCGGGGCTATTTGATACATTTCTCCATTTCCTGTTCCAGCGTCCGTTGTGAACGGACCGAGACTGATGCAAGGCCAAATATTCGCCGCGACGTTGTTGCCGCATGGTTCTTCGACGAGCAGGATCGTTCCAGCAGGTTGCACAACGACCGACATCTTGTAACCGGGCGCGTTCCACCCGCTTGTCGTGTCGTTAATCCAGTAGATTCCCACACCATGCTGCCCCGGCGTGCCGATCCTTGGCAGAACGTAACCGTCCGCCGCGGACATAGAGTATTGGGTGCCCCAATTGATCCCGGCGGAGTTCATGGCATACGTCCTTCTCCCGGGAAGATGCGGTGGATCCTGTTCGTAATTCGCCACCCAATCCTTGTCGGGCCCGGTGTCTGCCGGGCACAGTAATGCTCCAGGGCTTTGGCTTCTGGGGATGACGCCATGTTGTGTCACTGTCTTGAGTTCATTCGTGGCTAGACGGCGGCCGGTGATGTAGAAGTTGACGTAAGTATCCCATGATATCTGATCAACAACGCCGCTGGCTTCATGTGCTTCATCTCCCGCCGGCGGGAACATCCCGCTATGGTCGTCGGCGAAACGAGTGATGGCCGCGCCAAGTTGTCCAAGGTTGGCGGCACAGACGGCTTTGGGGCCGTCGGCCCTGGTCCGGGCTGCCGCCAGCAATAGCAGGGCTGCCAACGCCGCGATCACAGCAATGACCACCAACAATTCTGGGAAGGTAAAAGCCCGCTGTGCCATGTCCTTTCCTCTCACTTCTCCTCGCCAACCATGCATCCTGCTAATTTTACTCATGCGTGTTGCCTGTTGGCACTGGCATCAACAACAGTAAATTGCATCCATCGGTTGCAAGTGTGGCTGTTTCATTCAGATATTGCAACGCCCAAATGGCATGGCGGCATGTGGCGCAATACATGCTCGAATACCCTGTCCTGCTTCAGCCTTTAGCCTTCTGCCTTTCCCCTCAGTGGTTCCCGTTCGGATCTTTTATCATCCAAAACCCAAGCGGTCCGGTGCCGTTCGCCGCGGGATAACCGTTGGTCGCGGGGACGGACCATCTTCCGCTGATGTTGGTCGAACCGGGGCCGACTGTGCTCTGGATAGCGTAAGGGGCCACATGATTGTCGCAAAAGAGATAATTGAAGGTACCACCGTGATTCGCATAGAGCGCTGTCCCATAATTATACGAATCAGCCGGAGATATCTGGACCAGATCATCCGAAGAGGTTGAGTAGGGAGCCTGACAGATGGCTGGCCACAAATTCCCGGCCGAATTGCGTCCGTTAGGTTCCTCAGCAAGCAGGATCAACTGAGCTGGGAGGGGGACAATTGACATCTTGGGGCCGGGCACATTCAAGATCCCAACCCCGCTGTTGTCGGGACTCCAGTAAATTCCAACGCCTTGAAGGGGTGCTGGAAATACGTAAGGACGTCCCGAAGCCGCGGGGCCCGAGTATTGGCCCGAGCCATTTCCCGGGCCGTATTGGTTCATGGCATAGGTTCTTCGCGCATACTGTGTACCGGCCATCCAACCGCAATTGGGTAGGTTGTCGGCAGGGCACAGTAAAACCTGGGGGCACCCGTCCCCGGGGTTCCAGCCATCCGCCCTTGAGATCGCCTGGAGCAGTACAGAAGTAAGTTTGCCACCGGATATGTAGGAGTAGATATAAGTATCCCATGTCATCTGCTCGGTTCCGTATTGATCCCCCGCACATGGATACTGGCTGTTGTGGTCGTTGGCGAACAACGTGATGGCCCCGCCGAGTTGTCTGAGGTTGGCGGCACATTCGGCGTTGGCGGCGCTGGCCCTGGCCCGGGCCAACGTCGGCAGAAGCATGGCGGCCAAAGTCGTAATGACTGCCATGATGACCAATAGTTCAAGCAGTGTAAATGCCTGGACCACCACCCTATTCCCTCTCACTCGTCCTCGGCTACCATGGATGCTACTAATGTTATTCATAGGCATTGTTTATTTGCTTCCGCGTCAACAAAAGGAAATTGCGCTTATGAACTGTGAGTCTAGCCGTTTCGTTTAAGAATCGCAACACCAAATGGCGCGGCACTGCATAATTTCATTTGACGCGAGGTTCCCATTCAGTTAGTATCGCCGCAAATCAGCCAGAACGAAGCGCGGTCGGCAACCGATTTGATTCTATGAAAAAAACATGGCACGTCCTTTTAGTGTTGCTGCTTCCAGTCGCATCGACATTGGTCCAGGGCCGGGATTACAGCACAAACGCCGATGGCAGTATTTACACGTACAACACAAATCTCGATGGCAGTGTCACCATCGACGCTTACGCTGGCCCTCCTTGGGCTGTGACCATTCCTGGCAACATCAATGGCCTGCCGGTCACCGGCATCGGCACGAATGCATTCGCGGGTCTTTCCAATTTGGTCAGCGTTACGATTCCCTCCGGCATCACCAACTTCGGCTGCTATGCGTTCTATGACTGCACGAATTTGACCAGTGTCACCATCGCACCCGGCGTCCCCAATATTGGGACGAACGCATTCGAGGACTGCGCCAGCCTGGCTGGCATAACGATTCCCGCGAGTGTCACCAACATCGACGATTACGCATTCAATGGTTGCACAAACTTGGCCTATGTTTCCTTGACCAACGGCCTTGCCTGCATCGGCGATGCCACCTTTCTTTTGTGCACTAACCTGACCAATGTGACAATTCCCAACAGCGTCGGCAGCATCGGAGATTCTGCCTTCGCTTTCTGCACCGGCCTGACTAACATCACCATCCCCGCCAGCGTGACCAATATCGGATCCGGCGCGTTCGCGGCCACCGACCTGAACAATGTCACATTCACCGGCGGCGTCACGAATATCGGCTACGCGGCGCTGTATTCATGCACCGGTTTGACCAACATCACCATTCCCCCCAGCGTAACCAGCATTGGCGATATCGCTTTTGAATACTGCGCCAACCTAAACAATGTCACGTTGCCAGGAAATCTCGCCAGCATCGGGGTGAGCACGTTCAATTCTTGCGCCAATCTGAGCAGCGTCCTGATTCCCGGCGGCGTCACCAACATGGGGATTTATGCATTTGCGAACAGTGGTGTGACCAACATCACAATATCCGGCGGCGTCACCAACATCGGGATGAGTGCGTTTTATTCCTGCACCAACCTCACCAATGTAACGATTTCCGGCAGCGTCACCGGCATCGGTCATGGTATGTTAGATTGTGTCGGTGGACATTAAGATTTGTTCAGGCGTCCAAACGGAATCTGTTAATCCGGCAGACTGCGCTGGTGTTTGGCGATGCGCCGAGTGAACGCGGCAGAAATTGTAAAGACAGACGAATATGGCAACAGCCGATTTGTGGTTGTCCAATTTCTTGCTGTAACCCAGCGTGCATCGGGTGAATCTCCGATTGAAAAGGCGCATTGTCAAGTTGAGGCGTTCACAATGGCTGGTGTTGATAAGGTTTTCTTCGGGGTTGCCAAACTGGGGTTTGCGTTTGACCCATTTGACGACCGTGCGATTGAATTTGTGCGGAGCGCGGCGTTGGCCGACGCCCGGTTCAAATTCCTTGCCGAACTGTTTGATTTCAACGCCGTAGTCGATGGAATCTCTAAACGTCTGCCAAACCGCTCCAATCTGGCCCAAATAGCCCGCGTACCCGTCGCTGGACAATTGGAAGCGGGCGGGACTGGTGCGCTGTTTGAGGATGGCCATGAAGGCGTAACAGTCCTCGCTGGTGCGTTTGCCGATGTGATGGGCCAGAATCAACTTGGTGTTTCGGTCAATGGCCAGATAGCAGTAAAACTCGCCGCGCTCAGGGTCTTTGATGTCAACGAAGTCAGGGCGGCAAGCGACGGTAATGGGCTATCGGATTGTTGCTGGCACGCCCCCCTAAAAGCCAAGCCACTTCCAAACGAACGCGAAAGTGCCAAGAACCAGCAATGCCACAATTGCCATCATCACGGAACCAAGCTCTCGCCATGCCGATTAATTCATAAAGGCGGCGCTTTAATTCAGGATGGCCAATATCAAGGGTAAGATATTGATGATGGCGATAGCGTCGATACCCCTTTTCAGTAGTAGGATTCAGGCGCTCCAATTTCCGCCATTTCAGACACAATGTGAACTATGGCACAGAGATCAAGAAATACGGCACGTTGGAACAACAAAAAGGCGAGCGCCGGTATTCCCCGCTGATTTGCACCAGTTGCAAGCGGTTGGTTCAAACCGGATGCCGGGAAACAGCCACAATCACCGTAAACCACGCGGAGCGCCAGAACCTCAATGTGCGATTGTTCACCCGGCGCTTTACTCGCTTAAGCCTTGGATTCTCCAAAAAGCTGGCCAATTTGGAACACGCCGTTGCGCTCATGGTCGCGTTTCACAACTTCTGCCGAGTTCATTCCGCCCACAAGCAGACGCCAGCACAGGCGAGCGGATTAACCGATCACGCTT
>JBKQUS010000075.1:0-10708 GCA_052325505.1 Limisphaerales bacterium | reverse complement strand
CTTTGGCCTTGAAGGCCGCACTGTGTCTTTTCCGTTTTGCTTTCATAAGTCTGCTCTTTCTTATCTACAGCAGACCGGCAAAAGTCGAACTTAACCAGTGGTCTAAAAATAGGGGTCCAGCTCAGAGCCGCCATGAATCGGGCCAGTCGAGGCACAGTGGAAAATATTGAGGAGGAATTGGCCGCCATTTCGAATAGTTCAGCCTCCATCGAATTAATGATCTGATCGTCGCCCGGCTTTAAGTATTTTGTTCTTTTCAACAATATCCCCCCAAAGAAGGGGGCCAGGGCCTCCGGATATCGTGCATGGCCAGATTTGATCCTTTGGAACGCTCCCCCTGGCTCGCTTAACGACGGAACCGTCAAACTGCGAACTCCTGTATAAGCCTCCATCAAACCTTGCGCCACGCAAGGCAGATACGGCATTCGAATTGAATAAACTGAACCACTTGGCCCGTTGAGATCGGACAAAGAAGACATCGGCAAAACATCAAATGGGGTGGCATTCGAGGTCGTTTGAGCTAATTTCAGAAAGCGGTCGCAATCAAGATACTGCGCCATGGCATCGATTTGGCGGCATGCAGCGTCCAATTGTCTGAACACATCAGGTTGAGTTTGATCTTTGAGAAAATCTAGGGTGGATCGGGCGTCTTTGAACCGGCCATCCGCACCCGCAGTGAAGGCTTTGATATACATGGGGGATGGGTCATCGGGATAAAGCGCTTTGAAGACACGACTTTCACTTTCCAGGTCTTGACGCAGGCCTAGCAGATATTCCAAGCTGAGAGCGCGGATATGTGCGCCATAATGATAGGGGTCCAAAATCAGCGCTTGTCGAAAGAGATTCAAGGCCTCAGTGGCAGTTTGAGCCAGTAATCCTTTCGCAAACGCTTCTTCAGCCGGATCCAAACCGAAATTCAAGGCCTGTGTGACGAACTCGATTCCTTGGGCAGCCGTCTCCGCATCATAAAGGTAATGCTCGCCAGTTCGAAGACGCACAAGGCCGCGTTGTTTTCCGGTGCAATTGGCCAGCTTTTCCAGTTCCGCCTTCGACCGGCTCGGTTCGTTGAGGACGGTCCACGCTTCAGCCCGTTTCAGTCCGAGAGACACGGGATCGCCATAACCAGCCCTCTCCGCTTCATCGAGATGCTGTAAAACCTCTCGCCAATGTCCACTCCGTCGTGCCAGTTCAGCACTCTCCCAGGCTTGAACTTGCCGGGAAGCGCGCCTTTGGGCTTCCAAACCCCTCACGGTCGCAAAACTGATTGCAGCGGCCACGAGAACAAAGCCGATGAGAATTGCAATAGCGTAATGCCGCTGGACAAATCGTTGCGTTATCAACAGCGCGTTCGGATTGCGAGCCTTAACCGGGCGCAACTCAATGGAAGCGCGAATCTCATCGGCCAGCTCTTGCATGGAGCGGTAGCGCGAATTCCTTTCTCGTGCCATCGCCCGCTCCGCAATTGCCGCCAAATCTCGCGATTGTGTCGGATTTATTGCCAATACTGGAGTGGGTGGATTGAGCAGGATGCGGAGCTTAATACCCAATAAATCCTCCAGCTCTGCTGGAGAGACTCCCAGAGTTTGACAGCTCCGGGAGTCATGGGGAGCCTCCTGTTCGTGAACCGCTCAAAGTTTACGAAAGGAGACAATAATGCAGACGTATGAAACAGAAAAACACACGACTTGGGAATGCAAATATCACATTGTGTTCATTCCCAAGTGCCGGAAGAAGGTGTTGTATGGGCAGATCAGGCGGGAGTTGGGGGCGGTATTTCGAGACCTGGCGTCACGGAAGGAATGCGAGATTCACGAGGGGCATCTGATGATCGATCATGTGCATATGATGATCTCGATTCCGCCCAAGTATTCGGTGGCGCAGGTGATGGGGTTCATGAAGGGGAAAACGGCGATCCACATCGCCCGGGTGTATGCAGGGAGAAGAAAGAGCTTTGTGGGCCAGCAGTTTTGGGCGAGGGGCTACTGGGTGTCAACGGTGGGCCGAGACGAAGCTGTGGTGCGGCGATATATCCAGGAACAGGAGAAAGAAGATCAGCGGTTGGATCAACTGACGCTGATGCCGCTTTGAGCGGCTAACGGAACAAACAACCGCTTTGAGCGGTTCACGCTATTTCAAGCCTCCGGCTCTGCCGGAGGTTACTGACTCCTAATCTCCTGGTCTTCCTATGGGAGTTGAAAAAACGGATTGCGATTACGACCGGGAGCAGTTGCCGAATGTTGCCGCCTCGCGTTCAGTGCGGCCCGGTGTTTTGCAGGAGTCGGCCGCGCACGAACTGGATGTTGCCCCGCAAATCGTAGAATGGACCGGCAAAGGAGGTGGGCACTTTCATCTTGTTGACTTCATTCTCGATGCGTCCGAATTGGGCCATGAGCTTTTCCCGGCCGGCCGGCGACGCCTCGCCCGCCATGCTCCGCTCCAGGGCCAGCAATTCGCGGTACCAGCGGTTGATGCGCATCTGCATCCGCCATTTGAAGATCGCCGGAATGATGCGCAAGGCCGGAATCATGAGCACCACCAACGGCACGAACACGACCACGATGCGGCTGACCAGGCTGGCCAGCCAGAAGGGCAGCAAACCATAGAAAAATTTCTTGCCCGATTTGAAGTAGCGCGTGGCGTCCGGGCTGATGGGGAAGTCGTGCTGGAGCAGGGCGGGGAATTCATCGCGGCGCTTGAACATGCCGGGGCCGCCATGCGTCTCCTTCGCCGCCTCCAGCAACAGGTCTGACAGGGCCGGATGCAGTTTCGACCGCGCCAGGATCTCGACGGTGGGGCCAATGAGGCTCACATCATGCGCGGGCATGTTCCTGCCAAAGTCGATGGATCCCTGCGGCAGATCCAGCTTGTTCACATAACTGATGCGCCGCACGTAGCCATCGGCTTGTGTAAAGTCGAAAAGCTGGACGTTGGGCGCCGTCTCGAGCTGGCGCATGACCGCGACCGAGGTGGTGTCGCCCATCAGGAAGACCGCGTCCACGCTCCCTGCCAGCAAGGCGTTGGCCGCGTCGTTCCCGTCCAAATCCAAAAACGTGGTCGCGCCGCCGGGTTTGATGCCGTTGAGGGCAAGCAATTGCAGGGCGAGGGACCTCGTGCCGCTGCCCACCGCGCCGATGGCCACGCGCCTGCCGGAAAGCCCGGAGAGCAGATTAACCGGCGTGGCGCTGCGATAAAACACCAGGAGCGGTTCATAAGAAATGCTCCCGAGGGAAACCAGCTTGTCGCTGCCGGGGGCGTTGGTGACTCCGCCTTGCACGAATCCGACGTCAACACGAAGCTTTGGGTTGCCCAGGCGCTGCAAATTCTCCAGCGAACCTTGCGACGGAAGGATTTGCAACTTCACGCCCTTGCGCGCCAGAATGACACGGTATTTTTCGGCATACGTTTCGAAGGAGCTTCCGGGCGCGCCGCCCGTCATGATGATGGTGTGCGGCGGGGCGGAATGGAAGAACCAGAAAACGGCAAACAAAATGGCCAACCCGGCCACCAGAACCACGGCCAACGCCATTCCCCGGCTCAGCCCGAAGATTTCCATGAACGGCGCGGCCAGCCGGCTAAAGAGAGTTTTTTGGGGTTCTGCCATGGGCGGCGGCGATGAGCCTGGTCGAAGTCGGAATCACCTCAATGTTTCCAATCGAACGCCCCCTTTTTCAAGGCATAGATGTACCCGATAAAAAGGATCGCCATGAAACAGCCCATCGAACCCAGGATCAAACCCGCGTTGTGGGCCAGCATTGCCCGGTAAATCACCGCCCAGGGATAGAGGAAAACGACCTCGATATCGAAAAGAATGAACAGCATGGCGACCAAATAAAACTTGACCGACAGCCGGGCGGTGCCATCACCGACCGGCAACATGCCGCATTCGTAGGCCGTGTCCTTGATGGGCGAATCCTTGCCGCGTTTCCCGACCAGGACGGAGGCGGCCAGGGTGCCGGCGGCAAACAAGACCGCGACGATTCCCAGAAACAGCACCGGGATGTATTGCATGAGTTGATTATCGGCCATGCCCATGAGCCAAACCTTAGAAAGCCGGGCCGCCCTTGGCAAGAGCGAACTACAGCCATTTGACTACCAAGGCTTGTGGTTGTCGGTCACGCCGGGCCAGCCGTCCGTGCGGAACGGGACGGCGGGCAGCCCAGCGCCATTGAAGAGCGTTGCCGCGGGATTGGCCTGCCAGGCATAACGCGCCGCATCCGGTTCCGGCACGAGGGGGGAAGAGACAATTACGGAGTCGCCTTCCACCCTGGCCTCGGCCCAATGCCATTGGCGGTCTTTGCCGGCCACGGAGAACTCCTCCAATTTGTCCCCCTTCACCACCAATCCGCCGTCGGTGTGGCTGAACCGCAGCTTGAGCGCCCCCGGAAGATGCTTCATCGAGGCGAATGTGGGTCCCGCGCAGGGGATTTTTTCCCCATACTCATTGGCCAGCGCGCACAGCGCCAATCGCTCACCCACGACTTTCTTGGCCTTCGGGTGAATGTTGTCCGGATCGCCCGTATCGACCGTGACGGCCAGGCCGGCGTGTTTCACCGTGCGCGCGGTCAACGCTTGCGCCTCGCGCAATTCAGCCCAGGCATCATCGCCGGGCTGGTCGCGGCGGTGCATGAAGGCGGGCAGGCTGACGATGTAGAATGGCAAATCACCCTGCTGAAAAGCCCTCCGCCAGTCCCCAATCATGGCCGGCAACAGCGTCCGGTACTGGTGCGCCCGCTCAAAATTCGCCTCGCCCTGATACCAGATGAATCCGCGTATTGACAGCGGCGCGACCGGCTCAATCATGCCCTCATACAGGACGGCCGGCATGGTGGGATAATTCTCGAAGCTCAACGGCAGGGAATGCGGCGGCCGGGCATCGACGCTCAACGCCCCCTTCCATTCACCGGCCAGCGGGATGATGGTCTTGCCGCCGAGAGCCAATCGCAGCTCCTCCGGTTTGGCCAGAAATCCTCCTTGCGGCTTCAGCTTGAAATCGCGCACGGCGAGAACGTTTCGCCCGGGCCGCAGAAAGCCTTCAGCGACCCGATAAACGCGGGGGTTCTCCACCCAGGAACTGGCGCCGACCCAATGGCCGTTGACATACGTGGTGTCCATCTTCTCAATCGACCCAAGAAAAAGCGTCGCCGGGCCGGCGGGCAGCGGATCCGGCAGGGTGAACTCTTTGCGAAACCAGCAGACCGACGGCGAATCCGCCACGCCTAATTCCGCGAAGCCGCCGGGGATTTGGACTGTCTTCCAGGTGGAATCATCCAGATCGGCGGCTGCCCACGTCTTGCCCTTCAACCCTGCGTCATATTCATCCAGCCAGTGCATGAGGAAGCTGCCGTATTCGGGGGTGCCTTTGGCGCGCAGCTTCTCGATCTCGTCCAGCGGCTGGTCAAAATCCTTCAGCTTGCGCAGCGATTCAACGCTCATCCAGCTTTCCGCCGGAGTGCCGCCCATGCAATCCTCGATCAAGCCGATGGGCACATGCAGTTCGTCCTGGAGTTTGCGCCCGAAGAAATAGGCGGCCGCTGAAAAGCCCCCCTCTTCAGCCACGGACTGCGGCGTGCAGATCTTCCATGAGCCTTTCGGAGTCGCCGCGGGAGAATAGGCAACGCGCCTCTGCACGATGAAAAAGCGCAGTGCGGGATGATTTGCCGCCTTGATTTCATCGGCGCCATTTTCCGCCCTGCCCAGGCCAAGCTCCATGTTGGACTGTCCGCCGCACAGCCACACGTCGCCCACCAGAACGTCATGCAACTCGACGCTTTGCCCCGGCCCGACGACCTTGACCGTGTAGGGGCCGCCCGGCGTGGGCGGTTTGACGCCGGCCTGCCAGCGGCCGTCGGGTCCCGCGACCGCCGTCGCGCTATGCCCGGCCAACTCCACCCGGATCACATCTCCCGGTCTGGCCCATCCCCAAAATCGGACCGACTTGCCGCGTTGCAGAACCATGTTGTCGCCGAACATCGGGCTGACCAAAGGCAGTGGGGCCTCGCCGGCAAAGCTCGCGGCCGCCAGGGCAAGGAAGACAAGAGATGAAAGGCAGAATGATTTGAGTCGCATAATCAAGACCAGGATGGTGAGCTACATCGCGCAAAAAGGAAATCCGTTAAATCCGTGGCAAGTTTCGTTGCAACGCACCACTCGAGGCCCGGAGCGGCCGGACGGTTCAGGAAAGCGTCGTTGACTATCCTGACACGAGAATTGGTTCTTGAATGCCGCTGAGGGAGGCGAAGTTCCGCAGTTTGGCCAGCAAAACCGAAGTCACTGGCGCGCCCGCCATGATTATCTTCATACCGTCCCGTGTCACCAAGTCGGACATCAGCACCTGGCCGGCCCGGAGTTCTCTGAACGACACAGGCCGCACGGAGGTGTTTGGATTGGGTTCACTGGGAACAAAGACATCGAATGCTGCGGCGACAAAGTCCAAAACCTTCGGATCGTAACGGCCCGGACACTGCTGCATTTTGGAGAGGGCTTTGATTTTGGGCAGGTCATGGTTTTCAATGAGAATCAAATCGGCGACGACACGCAGAATCCGCGCGCCTATCGGAATATCCTCCCCGGCCACGTTATCCTTCGGATAGCCGGAGCCGTCATAGTTCTTGGCCTGATAGCGGACGATGTTGGCGACCGCCTCCAGGCGCGGGATGTTGGACAGCAAAGCGAAGCCGATTTCCGGCACACGTGCCAGCAAGTCGTTCTCCAGGCTGGACAAGCTCTGGTTGGAGTGTTTCTTCTTCAACACATCCGGCGGAATGGTGACCAGGCCGATTGGGGAAAGCATCGCGGCCATTTCCAATTCCCACGGCCGGGCAATGTTGAAGGAACGGGCACAGGCGCTCATATACTCGCGCAATCGCTGCGCCCGGCTGAAGGATTGCGGATCGAACATGGAGAGAATGTCGGTCAGCGCCTTTATGCTTCCGTGCAGCGTTTTTTCCAGCAACTCGCGTTCAGCGGTGATCAGCCCGTATTGCTTGAGACCGGCCTCGAGCATTTCCGCCAGCAACTCGGGTGTGCATGGCTTGGTCATGAAACGGAAAATATGTCCCCGGTTGACCGCATCCACAGCGGTTTTTTGATCCGCATTGCCCGTCAGCATCATGCGGACGGTTTCCGGTGCCAGGGCCTCGACTTTGGCGAGTAACTCAAGCCCGTTCATTCCGGGCATTTGCATGTCGGAAACGATGATCGCGTACGGCCCGTGCTCCTCCATCATGCGCAGGGCAGGCTCGCTGCCCAGGGCAATATCCAACGCGAAATCCTTGCGCAGGCTGCGCTGAAAGCCGTTCAGAAGATTGGCTTCGTCGTCAACGAATAATATCTTTGGGTTCATGTAAATGCGTGTGCTTCCTTGGATTCGGCGGGCTGGCCGGTTTCACGCCACGCCGCCACGCGATGGGTCAATCCTTGCCTGGCCAGGTACGGGCCGTCGAGACCATTCTCCGCGTTTGGGCAGGGACAGGCGGCGCGCTCGTGTTCGAAGACGTTGGCGGCATGGACCGCGGTAAGGGCGCTGAAAACAGCATTGGCGGTTCGGCTTGGGCAATGATGTAACGCGATGGCTTCCACCACCGTGACGGGCAATCCCCACAGACCCAGCAGGTAGCCGCCCACGCTGGCGTGATTAACGCCAAATATCTTCCTCTCAGCGGCGCAATGAGAGAACCCTTCTTCGTCAATCAATTGCGTCACTTGTTGATATGCCCTGGGATAATTGGCGGCCAGCAGCAGCTTGCCGATGTCGTGCAACATGCCGGCAACGAAACATTCGTTGCTGATTTTCTGGCTCGCTTCTTCCAACTGGGCTAATTCCCTGGCGCGACCGGCCGTCCTCAGGCTGTGATGCATGAGCGCATCGAGCTTGAATCCGCCAGCTTTGACATCATCAAACTCGGAAAAGGTGTGTATGGAAAGCACGAGCGACTTGATGGTATCAATGCCCAAATACATGGCCGCTTCGGTTGGGCTGGCCACCGTGCGGGAAAGTCCAAAATAGGCCGAGTTGACCAGCCTCAAAAACTGCGCGGTCATGACCATGTCCTGGCTGATGATTTCGCCGATGTGTTCGATGGTCGCTGCCGGACTGTTTAATTCTTCGACTATTTGCACGTAAAGCGAGGGCAGGCTGGGAAGCCGCACCATCTGCGCGACTAATTGTTTGACTCTTTCGTTCTCCTCCGCGTTTTCCAGGCCGCACGCCCGTTGCACCGTGGCTTTGATGGAAGCGGAATCACACGGTTTTGACAGATATTGATGGGTGGATTTGACGCACCTGAGAATGAGGTCCTTGTCCGCGTGGCCGGATAACACAATGCGGACAGTTTTGGGATGGCGGCGCATCACTTCGTCGAGCAACTCCGCGCCGTTCATGCCGGGCATCCGCATATCCGTCACAATCACATCGAACGGGATTTGCGCCATCCGCTCCAATGCTTGCGTGCCGCTGCCCACGAATTCCATCTCCCATTCCTCGCGCATGCCGTGTAACATGCGCTGCAACCCCGTTAAGACCAGGGGCTCGTCGTCCACGAAAAGAACTCTCTTCTTCATGCCCCCTTTCCGGCCCCGGCGCTTCCCTGCGTCGGCAGGCGGATGATGAATGTGGTGCCGCGGCCCACCTCACTCTCAAAGGTGAGGGTTCCACCGTGTTTGTCCACAATCACGGACCGAGCGATGGCCAGCCCCTGGCCCGTCCCCTTGCCCACTCCCTTGGTGGTGAAGAACGGATCGAAAATCCGGTGGCGGATTTCCTCGGCGATCCCAGTGCCGGTGTCTGAAACCCTGATTTCCACCCAATCACCATCCAACCGGGTGCTGACGCGGATGGTTCCTTTGCTCCCTTCCACCTTCTTGACCACATCCCCAATCGCGTGAGCGGCGTTGACGATGAGGTTGAGGATGACTTGGTTGAATTCCCCGGGAAGACACGGCACAGGCGGCAATTCAGGCGCAAAATCGGTTTCCATCCCGGCGACGTATTTCCATTCGTTCCGCGCGACCGTCACCGTCATTTCAATGGCATGGTTGAGGTCAAGCGATTCCTTCTCCTTGCCGCCGGGATGCGAGAACTCCTTCATGGCGTTGACAATGCGGGAAACATGGGCCACCCCTTGCAGCGATTGCTGAACCGCCAGCGGAATTTCTTTGCTCAAATAATCAAGGTCGGCCTTTTGCATGGAGGTTTCCACCGCCGAAAGCACTTCCTGCGTCACAGTGTTGGAGCGAACGGCTGCGGCCAGTTTCTTGAAGTCCTGCAGCAACCCGGTCAGCGCGGCAAAAGATTCCTCGATAAAGTGGATGTTGTCCCCGACATATTGGATCGGCGTGTTGATCTCATGCGCAATCCCGGCGGCTAGCTGGCCGACGGCTTCCAGTTTTTGCGCCTGGCGCAATTGGACTTCGATGAAGTTGCGGTCTTTCTGCGCCTCTTTCTGCGCCGTGATATCAACGGCAAATCCTTGAAAATGCCGCAACGAGCCATCGGGTTTGGCGGCCACGGAGGCCGATAGGCTGATCCATCTCCTGGAACCGTCCTTGCATTTTATTTCCAAATCAAAATCGCGCACTGCGCCTTTTTCGCGCAGCACGTTTTTAAATTCATTCCGGCGTCCCGGGTCCGCATAGAGCTGGTTCTGCATGTCGGTCACCTGCTCAATCAATTCTTCCGGCGAGGCGTATCCGCAAATCGACGCCATGGCGGGATTGGCGGTCAGAAATCGCCCTTCCTCGCTGGTTTGAAAAATGCCTTCCGGGGAATTATCGAAGAGAACCTTGAATTTCTCCTGTTCCTGCACAATTTCCGCCGTGCGGGTCATGATCATTGTCTCCAGGCTGGCCATTTTCCCTTTGGATTCCTGCAGGAGATGCCATTTCCGCGTCAAGCTGTTAGCCAGTTGCAGGACTTCAATTGTGTCAAACGGCTTTCTCAGAATGACCAGCCGATCCGATCCTCCCAGCGTCCCCAGCAATTCTTGCCAGGAACAGTCCGAATACGCCGTGCAGATGACCACTTGCAGATCGGGATCAACCTCCCAGATTTTTGAGGTCGTTTCAACTCCATCCCAACCCGGGGGCATCCGGACATCGATGAAGGCCGTGGAGTAGGGCCTGCCTTGTTTCACCGCTTTTCGGACAAGACCAAGACCTTCCTCCCCCTGATAGGCTGAGTCCAGTTGGAAAGTGTTGGCGCAGGCGGAACCCTTGCTTGGCGCCTCCCCAAACAATGCCGTCAGCGCTTCCTCATGTTCGCTGGACGAAGTTTTGTCAGGGTTCAGAATCTTGCGGAAGTCGTCGTGGATGGCCCGGTTGTCGTCAATGATCAACAGCCGGTTGCTTCTTTTGTCAACCAAATCGCCCGCCAGGCCATTCGCGCCGGGTTGATTCGGCAATGGCTCCGGCGTATGACTTGCAGTCTCTTCTTCTCCTGATATTACGTCGGCCGTTGACATGATCTTATCCTTTCTGATATCGGCATTTCAGGGGGAAATCCTGAGGGCCTTGTGATTCCACCCATCATCTGCATGGACCCGCCATGGCGATGCGGGGCAAGGTGCCGGGCATGATGTCCTCTCGTTAATAATACTAGGTTAAGTTAGGATGTGTCTTCAAAGGTGCTCAGACACCACGGACATCGGCCCGCCAGCCGAATCAGCGCGGCTTGCAGCCGCTTCCGTGTCATGGGCAACGTCGCACCAGAAGT
>JBKQUS010000074.1:0-17657 GCA_052325505.1 Limisphaerales bacterium | reverse complement strand
CTTTGGCCTTGAAGGCCGCACTGTGTCTTTTCCGTTTTGCTTTCATAAGTCTGCTCTTTCTTATCTACAGCAGACCGGCAAAAGTCGAACTTAACCAGTGGTCTAAAAATAGGGGTCCAGCTCAGTTCACTATGAGGTTCCAGCCCCAATCGACTGGCAGAGACGGTGGTTCTCGCCGTGTCCGCAACAGGTTCAAGAGGAAATGATATGAATACAAAAAGATTATTCGGAATTGTCACGATCACGCTTGGCGTCGTGTTTCAAATCCACGCCCAAGACCCATTCACAAATGGATTGGTGGCGTATTACCCGTTCAACGAAAACGCCAATGACATGAGCGGGAACGGGAATGACGGGACAGTGGATGGGGCTACGCTCATCGAAGACCGTTCCGGCAATCCCAACAGTGCTTACAGCTTCGATGGTGTGGACGACCAGATAGAGGTGGCCAACTCCGCCAGCATCTCTCCGTCGAACGCACTCACAGTGGCGGCTTGGATTCTTCCGCTGGCCTACGAAGACGACAAACACTGCGTCTCTAAGGGCATGAACGAAAACTACACCTATCGAAGCTACTCGCTCCAAGGTCCCTGGTCGGATGGCACGTGGCACGCGGTCGTCAGCTTTGCGGCCGGGGAGGTCACTACAGCCAGCAGTAGCATGGCAGCCTTGGGCCAGTGGAGCCATGTGCTCATGTCCTACGACGGCACAGCGGTGAACCTCTACGTCAATGGCCAATTGAGCGCCGCACAGCCAGCCTCCGGACCGATAAACCAGACCAGTTGGGGGTTGCTCATCGGCAGCCACCACTTCGACGCGGGATCCCCCGATTACTGGTTCAACGGTGACATTGACGACGTTCGCATTTACAACCGTGCTCTCCCCAGCAACGAAGTTCAGCAGCTTTACGCTTTCGAGTCTCAACCGATTGTATCCTTGAAGAAGGCCGTCAAACCGTCGTTCTCAAACCTCTTCCTCGGCACGAACTATCAGCTGCAAGTCTCAACCGACTTGAGCAACTGGACATCTCATGGATCGTCCTTTACTCCAACCAACACCATCATGGATTACCCAGAATATTTTGACGTGGACAACTGGAATCAACTTTTCTTCCGATTGCAGGCCTCTCCGTGATGGAACGGCCATAAGCCGCACGAAATCTGATGTTCTCAGATAACCGCAGCAGTATAAGCAGATTGCACAATTCGATTCCATTGACATTTTATGCTTGATTCTGCCCAGCCGCCGATACATCATCAGGGCCGGCAAGATGATTGAGCAACGCCACAATTTGACATTTGAAGCGCGTTGATTGTCGCTTTATGATCCCTACGTAAGCGCGCTATGATTACATTTGGCAACACCTCGATAGAACTAACCTTCATTGCCGTATTTCTCGCGGTTTTGACCGTTAAGTTACTTTTCCTTATTGCTGTCATTTGCTTTGTCGTTCAGGGATTTAGAGTGCATTGGGGTTGGGGTATGGCAAATCTATTGATACCAGGAGCGATCATCCCGTTTTGCCTTTTGCATCGGAAAGAGTCCAAGAGGCCGTTGATACTTACTGGATTCTCTGTAGGAGTAATCTTGATTTTATGGGTATGTGCAAGGCATGATGGTGGCTCTCATTCCAAAGTTGAACTTTCCCCAGATTTGCCACCATCAGCCAAAAATGCCGTGCTGTATCTACGGCTTGTCTCATCTAGTGACGCTTTGTCGACCAATTGGACTCGAACCGCCACCAGCATTTCCTGCAGCCTCAGCCAGAAGAACCCAGTAATGTCAGGTATGACCCAACGCCCACTTCATCGCCAACTGTAACCCGAGGCTGCTCTTGCCGATGCCAGTCTGACCGACCAGCAACAAGCCCGATCCCTTACACAGATAATTTTTGCCTTCTCCATCTGGCGTCGTTCACTGTCCCCAAATTGCTGCTCAGGTGTTGAAAATCGAATATAACTGTATGCCGTTTTGCTCATATTTTTCCTTATTGAGGGCAAATATGATGGGTGCTTAAGCGAAAGTCAATCCCCGATGATTTTAACCAGGGCGCGTTTGCGTCGGCGTCCGTCAAATTCGCCGTAAAAAATTTGCTCCCACGGGCCGAAGTCAAGTTTCCCCTTGGTGATGGCCACCACCACTTCGCGTCCCATGATTTGCCGTTTCATGTGGGCGTCGGCATTGTCCTCACCCGTGCGGTTGTGGTGATAACCGCTGACCGGCTCATGCGGGGCCAGTATCTCCAGCCAGACGTCATAATCATGCAACAGTCCATCCTCCGCGTCGTTGATGAACACCGAGGCGGTGATGTGCATGGCGTTGACCAGGCAGAGACCCTCCGCCACGCCGCTCTTTCGCACCAATTTCTCCACTTCATCGGTGATATTGACAAAGCCGCGCCGTCCCGGAACCTCAAAAAACAAATAGTCCGTTAATGATTTCATGCTGGAGATTTACCAGAACGGGACCCATCTGAACAGCCCCGGCAGACAGCCAGTCATGGCGCAGCAGCCGGGAGGCTCATGTGGCGTTGTAGTTCCGTGCGGATTTGGGTGAGGATCTCGTAATAGCGCCAGGCGGCCGGCGCATCGGGATCTTGATGATGATCAGGCTTCAAGACGAAATTGCCGGTGGCCAGGAGCACCTGGCGCACACCGGGGTTCTGCCGCACTTTTTCGCGGGTCGCTTCGACGATGAGTTGATAATGCGCGCCCGGAGTGGCGGGTCGGTACTCCATTCTCTTGCCTTCGAAACTGACCCAGTTTATGCCCATTTTGGCCATGTTCGTATTGGCCAGATCACCGGCCCGTTTGGCGGCAAAGCCTGTGAGTTGCGCGACCTGTTCCCGGGTGAAGGCCCATTGCAAACCAGGAAACGTGGCGCGCGGGTCCCGGGCGTCCTCCGGATACTTCATCATTTGCCAAAACCCTTCGAGGCTGGCGTAGCGTTTGCCATGGAAGAGGAACGGCGTCGGCGCAAAATTGGACAGCAAGCCCAGTTCATTTCGCTTGGAAAGGATGACTTCGCCCGGCCCGGCGGCCTGCGGCAGAATTTCCCAGGCTGGCGCGCCCTGTGGGGAAACTGGCTGCCACCAACGGGCCGGATACTGGCCTGTGGAACGGCAGGAAGCCAGAAGCAGAACAGCGCAAATGATGATGATCCGCATTGGCTCAAGCTTCGCCAAAGCAACCTCAAAAAGGGAGATTAAAGTGGGGGCCGGATTTCCTGCGGGTTAACTATTCGGCCCGGCTGGTTGCCAGATGAAGATTGGCCATCACCGGCTCCAGCGCGCTTTTCCATACTGCATAACCCGTCGCATTCAGATGAAGATGATCAGCGCGGAAGTCAGCCGCGATCTGATGGCCTTCTTTGTCCGTGAACGCGCTCCAGGTATCGCACATGGCGAAATTTGGCTGACTCTTGACGAACTTCGCCACCAGAGAGTTCACCTTCTGGATTTTCTTTGAGTAAGCGCGCGCATCGCCGTCCGCTCGCGGCATCACTTTGCAGACGATCACCTTCAGTTTGGGATTGTAATTCTCGATCGCTTGGAGAATCAGCCGGATATTCGCCGCCACGTCTTTGGGATCGGCGCCATCCCCCACGTCGTTCGTCCCGATAAGCAGCACGATGGCGGCCGGGTCCAGGCTCAACACATCCGGCTTCAGCCGGTAGAGCACTCCACTCGTGATGTCGCCGCCGATACCGCGGTCGGCCACTTTGAGTTTTGGAAAATCCCTCGCCAGTGTACTCCAGCCTTCCGTGATGGAATCACCCAGGAACACCACTGCTCCGACCTCGTTGCTCGCGGTCGTCTTCCATTTCGCATGATCGCGCGCCCACACTCCCGCCAGCCCATTCCATACTCGTGGCGGCACTTTTCCAGGCAATTGCTTCAGGCTGGGAAATTGTGACGCGTCGGCGTTGTCCTGCGCCAGGGCGGCGCCATTGGTGTTTTGGGCGCGGGCCGGCGCGGCTCCGGCGCCTGCCAGGAGGATTACGGCGCACGCCAATGCCAGGGACACTGATCTTTCGCGAACGGTAGATGTAATATTCATGGGCGGATGGTTTACGCCAAGGCGGCAAAGAAATCCAGCACGGTTTTATCGCGTCTGCCTTGAAATCTGTGCTCGCCAAAACGGCCATCCGCGCTGATAATCACACGGTAACGCCATGAAAAATGGTCCAAATCCTGGTTCTTCTGATTCGCCGCACGGCTTCGACAGCCTCGTGCGCTTTTGGGCGTGCTTCTTCCTTTGCCTGATCGTCCTGGGAATTATTTCGGGTCTGATGCTGGGGGGGCTTTTCCTTGTGATGGGTTACAAGATGTTCTGAACAAGCCAGGCGGAGGACTTTCCCTTCTGTGCCGAAAACACTTTATGATCTGATACCCAAGGACGGGAAACCGGACAATGATGCGTTGCTGGACCTGTTTCTCGAATATGCCCAGGGACTGCGTCTGCGGCTCTATGCCGCGCAGGAATCGGCCATCCTTGAGTTGTTCGAGGAGAAGAACGTCATCCTCAACACCCCCACCGGCTCGGGCAAATCACTCGTGGCCGCCGCCCTCCACTTCAAGTCCATCGCCCAGGGCCGGCGCTCCGTTTACACCTGCCCGGTCAAGGCGCTTGTCAATGAGAAATTCATGGCCCTCTGCCGCGAGTTCGGCCCGGACAACGTCGGCCTTTGCACCGGGGACGCCTCCGTCAACCGCGACGCCCCCATTCTCTGCTGTACGGCGGAAATCCTGGCCAACATCGCCTTGCGCGAAGGCGCGCAGGCCGGCGTTCAGGAGGTTGTCATGGACGAGTTTCACTACTACGCCGACCGCGAGCGCGGCGTGGCCTGGCAAACGCCATTGTTGACTTTGCCCCAGGCCCGTTTCCTGCTCATGTCCGCCACCCTCGGCGACACGGCGTTTTTCGAGCAGGAACTGACCCGCCTGACCGGCCGGCCCAGCGTCAGCATTTCGTCCACCGACCGCCCCGTGCCCCTGGAGTTTGCCTACTCGGAATTGCCCCTGGCCAAGACGGTCGAAAGCCTCGTGGCTGACCGCAAAACGCCGGCCTATGTCGTCCATTTCACCCAATTGGAAGCCGCCCAGAGCGCGCAGGATTTCACCAGCATCAACGTTTGCACCCGCGAACAAAAAAACACCATTGCCGCCGCCCTGGAAGGGTTCAAGTTCAGCAGCCCTTACGGCCCTGAGATCAAAAAATGGCTCAAACACGGCATCGGCCTGCATCACGCCGGCTTGCTGCCCAAATACCGCGTGCTCGTCGAGCAACTCGCCCAAAAGGGCTTGCTCCACATCATCTGCGGCACCGACACCCTCGGCGTCGGCATCAATGTCCCCATCCGCACCGTGCTCTTCACCCGCTTGTGCAAGTTCGACGGACAGAAAACCGTCCTGCTCAGCGCGCGGGATTTCCACCAGATCAGCGGACGCGCCGGCCGCAAGGGATTCGACGACCGCGGCTGGGTCGTGGCGCAAGCCCCGGAACACGCCATCGAAAATCTCAAGCTCGCCGAAAAATCCGCCCGCGACGGCCGCAAAACCGTCAAGCGCCAGGCACCCGAGAGGAACTTCGTCAACTGGGATAAAAACACCTTTGCCCGCCTTATGGCCGCGCCGCCGGAACGGTTGACTTCCCGCTTCCACGTTTCCCACGGCATGTTGCTCAACGTCCTCAGCCGCAAAGGCGACGGTTGCGGCGCAATGCGGCAACTAATCCGCGATTGCCATGATTCCCCCAAGATGAAAAAAGCGCACCGGGAACGCGCCTGGCAATTGTTCCGCTCGCTGCTCGACCGCAAGATCGTCGAATTCATTCCCAAGACCGAGGCCGGCGCGACCCTGCGCGTCAACATCGACCTCCAGGACGATTTTTCCATGGACCAGACGCTGTCGTTGTATTTGCTTGACACGATTCCCTTGCTGGACCCGCAACAGCCGGACTACGCCCTGGTCCTGCTCACTCTGGTCGAGTCCATCGTGGAGGACCCCGACATCATCCTGCGCAGACAACTGGACAAGCTTAAGACGCAAAAAATGGCGGAGATGAAGATGGAAGGGCTGGAATACGAGCAGCGCATGGAAGAGCTTGAAAAGCTGGAGTATCCCAAGCCCAACCGCGACTTCATTTACTCCACCTTCAACGCCTTCGCCGACCGGCATCCGTGGGGGGGCCAGGAGAACATCCACCCCAAGTCCATCGCGCGCGAGATGTTTGAGTCCTTCCGCTCATTCTCCGATTACATACGCGACTACGAATTGCAGCGGGCCGAGGGCGTCCTGCTGCGCCATCTGAACGGCGTATTCAAAGTGCTCGCCCAAACCGTGCCCGACGCCGCCAAGAACGAACAAGTGCGCGAGATGGAACTTTATCTCTCCACCATGATCCGGCAAATCGATTCCAGTCTGCTGGATGAATGGGAAAAAATGCGCGATCCAAATTACCACCGCGTCGAGACCAAGGAAGCCCGCCCGCCCGGCGCGGAGCAAGCCGAGGCCGACGTCACGCAGGACATTAAGACATTCACCGCCGGCATCCGCAATCGCATCTTCACATTCCTGCGCGGCCTGGTCATTTTCGACTTCGAATCCGCCATTGCCGTTCTCACTTCGCCCGAAGACGCCGACAGCAAGCCTTGGACGGCGGAGCGGCTAAAACAGACGTTGGAAACCTATGAGACGGAGCACGAGCGTATTTGTCTGGATCCCGAAGCCCGCAACGCGCGCCACACCTACGTCACCCCATCCGAAGACAAGAAGACATGGCGCGTCCAACAAATGTTGATTGACCCCAAAGGCCACAACGACTGGGTCGCCGAATTCGAAGTGGATTTAGGCGAGTCAAGAAAGACAAGCGAACCAGTAATGAAGCTGCGCCGCTTGGCCAGCTTGGGCGGCAGTTAGGCGGTGGAAATAAATAAAAGTGGCAAGATGCCGCCGGGATTTTGCCGCCCAGCAAGGCGTGAACGAGGCGCATAGGCCCTGAAGCCACGGCCCCCACCAATCCTTAGCGACTTGTTCGTGAGCGCGACCGTTTTATCGCGCCGCAGCAGCGCGAAGGCGGACCCGGTCGCATCCGTCGGCGTCTCGCCGACGGAATCTGGCGTCCGAATATGTTCTTAAGCGCTTGGCGCTCAATAGATTGCGCTGGAAGGACGCCGATTACAAAATAATCCCGCATAAACTAAAAATAACTGTTGATTTGATGAATAACTATGCTATCATGGCGTCAGATGAATGGTTAATTGAAGCCATGATGAAAAATTAAAACGACACCCCAACCACAAACACCCCTCAAACTATGAAAGCCCGCAACGGTAAAATCGCCCGCCTGCCCTCCCATGTCCGCGAAGAACTGAATGACCGACTGGAACGCTCCCAGCCTGGTCCCTCATTGCTCGCCTGGCTCAATGCACTGCCAGAGGTGCAGGAGATGATACGGAGTGTCTTCGACGGCGAACCCATCTCCAAACAAAATCTCAGCCAGTGGCGGCGGGGCGGCTTCCAGGATTGGCTCACCCGCCGGGACTTCTTTGACGGTGCCCGCAATGCGGATGGCCCCGTCCCTGGACGCAAACGGCTCTCAGCCGACCGGGCGGCTGCTGTCCTGGCCGCGCGTTATATGCGCTTGATCGAGCGATGGAACGGGGAATGCACCCCGGATTTCGAAGCCAGGGCCCGTGTGCTGAACGGACTCTGCCGCGGAATCACCGAATTGCAGCGGGAAGCCCACAGGCCCAGCCGGGATGAGTTCGCCAAAACAAACCACTTTGATTCCGACTGCTCAACTCAAGCTCCGTCGCAGCAAGTCAAAGCGAGTCACAGTGAAAAGAATTCTGAAAAGGTTGGACAATCGCCCGTTTCTTCCCCCGAATCATGAGGCCTGATGAGCGTTGAAAATCATAGCCGATGCTCGGGCGCGCAAGGGATTGCGCTCCCTACCGTTGGCGGTCCGGCGATGCACTACAGTGGCAACGTCAAGCCGCGTCCCAATCAATAGCTCGATTGCACGCAGAAGAACTCCGGGCTGGAATTCGTTGGCGGAATGGCGATTTGCACCGGTCCGTTGACGCCTGGGACGGCGGCGCCGACGGGCTGCCAGTTGATGAGGTCTGTGGAGGAATAGACCTGATAGCTGACCCCTGGAATGCCCTGCCAATTGAGGACAAGGTTTGTGGCGTTGCCTGCCGCTGTCAGGACTGGCGCCGCGGTCGGGACCATAAGGTAATTCTGGTTGGAGATGGAGGCGGAGACGTTGGTATAGGACATCGAGCTGGGCACGAACGCGAGGGTGCCCAGTGATGGCGTCACGGTGAAGCTCGACCCCGGCACGAAGCCAAGGGCGTAATTCCCGTTCGTGTCGGTGGTGGTGGTGGAAAGCCCGGCCGAGGGCTGGAGCAGAACACCCGTAACGGGCTGCCCGTTGGTATCCACGATGGCGCCCTGGATGACTGGCAACCAAATCGTGAACGTCCCCGTGAACGCCTGCGACATCGGATTGCCGTAGAGGTCATTGATGTTGGGGCCGACAGTCAACACGTAATTCCCGACCGCCGTCTGCAGAGGGAAGCTGACGACGTAGTTTGCCGAACTGACCATTGAAATGGAGAACGAACCGGACGGCAAAGGCCCGTTGGGGGTGGCCAGCGAGATGGCCGTTGCGGGGAATGAATTCGGGTTCGGCGCGTCATTGAACCAAAGGGTCACGGAGGTGACGCCGTTGCTGACGATTCCGACGGGCGAGTTGGAGATGACTTGCAGCGGGGGAATGCTGTTCAAATAGATGCTGCCTTGGCCCCCGGTGGAATCGCCTTCGCCGCCGGATGCTGCGGTGAGACCGAAGAAGGCGTTTTCGCCGGAGTAAAGGGCAATGCGCCCGCCCGCTCCTCCTCCGCCGCCATAAAGTTCACCCGCCCCGCCATCCGCGGCGAACTGACCTCCGCCCGTCAAAGCAGCGGCGGTCACCCAAACGCTGCCGCCGGACCCGCCTCCAGAGTCGTCTTGGAGACCCGGTTCACCGTTCGCGGTGATCCTGCCGTCCACGGTGAGAATGCCGCCGACGCTGAGCCGGAGTGCGCCGCCGCCTTGTGAACCGCCATAAACCGGTCCCCCTCCAAATCCGCCGCCGCTGCCATAGTCCACCGGCTGTGTGGTGGAGCCGTAACTGGCTCCGCCGGGGCCTGAAGCCGAAGCTCCACCCGTGCCGCCATAACCCGCGCCGCTGCCGTCTGCATCAACTGATTGCCCGGCACCCGGCCCGGTGCCCTGAATGTATCCCTCCCCGTCGACGGCGATGGCCCCGCCCGATTCGACATCGACATTGTTGAAGACCAACAAATCGAGAGTCGATTGCGTGGAAGAAACGGTCAACAGTCCGCCTGACGCAATAGTGAGGTTGTTCAACTGCGGAAATTTCGTTTGCGGTTGAGGGCTGACGCTCGCTCCGCTTCCGATCGTGAGATTGAAAAGTTGCGAGGGCAAACCCAAGGCGCTGGACAAAGGTGTGTTGGTGCCGGTCTCTCCGCCATTTACCAGGAGCAATTGTCCAACCGACTGACTGTTGGCCTTCGTATAAATGGTGCCCGCGCCGCCATAGGCATATCCACCGCCGCCATAAGCCGTTGTCGGACCCACAAAGTCGTCCGCAGTGTATCCGATGACGATTCGTCCGCCGCCACCGCCACCGCCCGAGCCGTCAGCGCCGCTGCCGCCGTTGGCGCTGATCGAACCGACGCCAGCCAGGGTGCCGACGGTCAGCAAAACACTGCCGCCCGAGCCGCCGCCGCCGGCGAAACCAGAACCATTGCCGCCATTGGCGGAGATTGTCCCGTCTGCCTCCAACGTGCCGTTCACTGTAAGGCGGATCGAGCCTCCACCTGCGCCGCCAATCGAGGCCGGAGTGGAATTGTAATATCCGCCGCCACTGCCATTGAGCGTCGGTGACGTGATGGAACCATACACCGCTCCACTTGTGCCCGAAGTCACGGGGATGCTTGCACCATAACCACCGTAGCCGGCGCCACCGCACTGCCCATTGTTGTTGGGATGTCCCGCACCGTTGCCCGAGCCTGCAGCATAACCGGAATTGTCAGTCACAATCCCGCCGCCCACTTCAACCATCGCATTTCCGGTGACTGTTAGACTCACGAGGCCGGGATAGTTGTTGCCCGAAATGGGGTTCGCCTTCAGCCAGGCGTTGGAACTGACCAGGAGACTGGCAAAAGTCTGCGGCAGGCTCTGCTGGTATCCAACTGCGCCGTTGCTCAAGATTATAGCAGTGGAGGAGGAGATCGATTGAATCGGTGTACCGGCGCCGGATTGCCCGCCATTGTTCAGAATGAGTTGTCCGCTTTGTCCCGAGATCTGGATATACAATGTGCCGGCGCCGCCCCAATTTGCGCCGCCGCCGCCGTATGCGGCAATCACTCCGGTAAACAGGTCCGTCGTAGGATAGAGGGCGATACAGCCTCCCGCTCCGCCGCCGCCAATCGTGCCGGCTCCGCTGCCGCCATTGGCCGTAATCGAGCCTGCGCCGGCCAGCGTGCCGGGCGTGAGCCAGATGCTTCCGCCTGAGCCGCCACCCCCCCCAAAACCACTGCCATTGCCGCCGTTGGCGGAAATGGTTCCATCCACTTGCAGCAGTCCGGTCACAGTGAGGCGGAATGCGCCGCCGCCGCGTCCGCCCAGGGAATATGTCGTGAACGTTCCGCCTCCGCTGCCGAGCAGGTCAGGTGATGTCTGAGAATCATAAGCGATGCCGCCCACGGCAGCATTCGTAATGCTGCTTCCGCCGTTGCCGCCATGACCCGCCCCGCTGCAAGGATAGGTCAGACTCGCGTAGTAATGCCCGGCGCCACTGCCTTGGCCTGCGACATAACCAAAAGAATCGGCGATAATGCCGCCTCCCGCTTGGATGGTCGCGCTCGAGAATGTCATCCCGCTGGAGTTGCTCACCAGCAACCAGCTATTGGAACTGATCAGCACATTGCCCAGGGTCAACGAGGTGCCGGACAAGCCCACTGCGCCATTGCGCAAGGTCAGGTCCGTCGTGCTGGAAGATGTCAGGGGCGTAGCCGGTCCGGACAGTCCCCCGTTGTCCAAAATGAGTTGGGAATTCCTTCCGGAGACTTGAATGATGGCCGTTCCCGCGCCGCCCCGGTTTGCTCCGCTGCCGCCATAGGCAGTGACGGTTCCGGAAAATGAATTGTTGGTGCAGGGGATGTAGATCATGCCGCCGCCGCCACCACCACCCAGACCATCGACTCCACTTCCGCCGTTGGCCGCGATGGATCCCGCGCCGGACAATGCGCCTACTACAAGCCAGATGCTCCCGCCTGAGCCGCCACCCCCGCCAAACCCCGAGCCATTGCCGCCATTGGCTGATATAATGCCGTCAATTTCCAGTGTGCCGCGCACGACAAGCCAGACGACCCCGCCGCCGGCCCCCCCCAACGACGAACCCGAATACATGCCTCCTCCGCTGCCCGGGTCGCTGGGCGACGTCATGGAATCATACGTGGTCCCGCCTGCGGCATAGTTTCCAAAGCTGTTACCACCATAGCCGCCGTGTCCGGCTCCACTGCAATAATTGGTCGCTTCGTCGATTATTGGTTCGTAGGTGTGTCCCTCCCCTAAACCCGCCCCCGCTGCATAACCCGCAGAGTTCGCCACGATCCCGCCGCCAGCCTGAATGGTCGCGCTTCCAGAAAACGTGAATGTCAAGTTGTCAGCCGGGGTAGAACTATTGAAATAAGGAGCCAGCCAGCCATTTGAATTCAAATACAGATTGGCAAAGCTGACAGACGACAATGATGACCCAATTGCGCCACCGCGCACGATTAAATCCGTGGCACTGGCCGTTTGGACCAGCGTGTTCGTGCCGGCGTTTCCACCGTTGTCCAAAATGAGTTGATTCGTTCCGGCGGTTTGAATAAGAACAGTTCCCGCCCCGCCCCAATGGCCGCCACCGCCGCCATAGGCCGAAATCGTCCCCGCAAACAGGTTCGCTGTGGGCGCGAGGACAATGCGGCCTCCTCCCCCACCGCCGCCAATTGAGTTCGCGCCATTGCCGCCGTTGGCCGTGATGGAGCCGGAGCCGAGCAAAGTCCCCCCTGTCAACCAAATGCTTCCACCCGAGCCGCCGCCACCGCCACCCGATTCACCCTCACCGCCGTTGGCCGCCATTGTTCCATCCACTTGCACGATGCCACTTAAACTGGTGATTTGAATGGCGCCGCCGCCGTTACCGCCGATGGAATACAACTGGTAGGTTCCGCCGGCGCTGCCGAAACTGCCGGGCTCTGATTGGGAACCATAGCCTCCCACTCCGCCGGCGGCATTCGTGGGAATACCGGCGGCACCGTTGCCGCCGTATCCACCACCGCCGCAAGGATAGAGACCCGCCTCATTATATGTACCGCCAGTGCCCTGGCCTGGGTTCCCATAGTAGTAGCCTGCGATGTTGGCGAGCATGGCGCCTCCTGCCTCGATCGTAATGGCCCCTGCCACGGCGATGTTCAGCGTGGTTAACGAACTGGCCAGCACAAAGCCGTTGGAAGCGATGGTCAGATTCCCGATGGTCCACGCGTCTGACGGGAAGACGCTCGCACCCCCTTGAATGAACACGTTATAAGTGGAGTTATTAATGGCAATCGACGTGTTGCCGCCCGATTGTCCGCCGTTGTCAATTACCAGAACTCCGTGTTGCCCCATCAACTGCGTATAGACGGTGCCCGCGCCGCCAATGTTCGCGCCGGCCCCGCCGTAGGCGGTCGTCGGACCCGTAAAGCTGGTCGAACCGCATTGAAGCGCGATGCGCCCGCCGCCGCCGCCACCGCCATGGGACGGGTCGCCGCTGCCGCCGTTCGCACTAATTGCGCCCGACCCGGAGAGCGTAAGCCCGGTGAGCCAAATACTGCCGCCCGACCCGCCGCCGGAACGGGCGTTGGTGCCGTTCGCGCCGTTGGCCGAGATCGTGCCGTTGACTATAACACTGCCGCCGGCCGTGATCTGTATCAGCCCGCCTCCTGAGCCACCGGCGCCTGCATAGCTCGCGCCGCCGCCACTGCCCAGATTCGTCGGCCCAGTGAAGGAACCGTAAGTGACGCCGCCCACGGCATTACTGGAACTCATCCCGCCAATTCCCCCGTAGCCGCCGCCGCTGCCATCCTGATAGCTTCCACCACTGCTCCGTCCCGCCCCAGTCCCCGTTCCGCCCGGGTAGCCGATGCCATTGGCGTTGATTGCTCCACCGACATCCACCTCAACATTATTACTCACTGTCAGCGTGAGTCCCGCGGGCGCCGTCAGCTCGAACCCATAACTGACCAGCACAGTGGCGCCGTCTGGAATGCTGGAGGCGGCGGTCCGCTCCAACGCGGTCAGATTGTTGTTGGTGCTCAAGAGCAAATAGTCCACCCCGTTGGTATAATTGGTTGCTCCGGTGGTGTCAGTCACCACCACCGTGTTTGCAACCACATTGGAGTTGAGCAAGGTGACGGGGTTTGTGCTGCTGAGCACCTGGGCTTCATTCGTAATAAAATTCATGGCGACGACCGTGCCATCCGGCGCGTACCAGTGCGTCAGCACCCCGCCCGCCGCCACTTCCACGCTGGCAAAAGTGTGCGGGCCACCCACGGTCAAGGTGCAATTGCTGACGACGATGGCTGTGCCATCGTAGTTCGTGTCGTCAATGCTGATATTCGTGTTGTTGGTAAAAGTTATCGCGAGCGCGGGAACACAGGCCAGGGCGATGACGGCGGCCATTAATGCGCGGCGAGTCTGAGTAGAGACACAGGGAATCCATGATGTTCTCATAAAAACGCTTCCTTTTTTTGGCTTCAACGAACCTTTTATTCCATTCTGCTTTCCACGTCAATATTTATTCCAGTTTTATGCCCAATGATTTGGAATATCAACCGTGCTGGACTTTAGGCTAGGGATCGATTCCGACTCCCGCCTCCAATTCCAACTGCGTGTGCAGCAATGGTTTAAGAGGCAGGAGGTCCACCACGGACACCAAAACGGACACCTATTTTCCAATCCGTAGGAAACCAGCATAGTCCGGCATTATCCGCCGCCTATCTGCTACCTGTTCGGATTCGGCCTCGTTTATTCTCGCGGTTGCGTGAAAGCTATGAAAACACGTTACCGTCTCATCTGTCGTGGAATCCGTGGCGGAGCCTACTACTGCGTGGACACCAAGACCGGCAAACGCACCAGTCTCGGCACCACCAATGCCGACGATGCCCGGCAGGTCATCGAAGCCAAGAATAATTCCGAACGCCAGCCGGTGCTGAATCTCCAGATTGCCAAGGCGTATCTGGCGGGCAGCGACAACGGCATCACCACCCGGACATGGCGGAATGCCATTGAATCGTTGATTGGCACCAAACAGGGGGCAAACCAGCACCGCTGGAAAACTGCCGCGAAGGACAAGGCATTCGCCATATTGCTGCCGCAGGTCATCATCGAAACGAAGGCCGAAACCATTTTGAAAGTTCTGCAAATGGGGACGGTCTCGACGAATGTTTATCTCCGGCGGCTGCACAACTTCTGCGTGGACATGAACTGGCTGCCGTGGCCGCTCGTGCCGAAACGCCAGTGGCCCGCCGTCGAGTTCAAGGAGAAGCGCGGTATCACGCTGGCCGAACATCTGGCCATCGTCGCCCGCGAACAAAATCCCGAACGCAAGGCGTTCTACAAACTTGCGTGGCACTTGGGCGCATCGCAATCCGATCTGGCCGGCCTGAACGCCGAGGATGTTGATTGGGAGCACCACGTCATCAGCTATGCGCGCCGGAAGACCGGCTCGATTGCCATCATGCGCATGGATCAAGACATGGAGGAAATCTTGCGCGACCTGCCGGGCAGTGGCCCGCTGTTTCCGTATCTGCGAACCGTGCGTTCGGGCGACCGCGCCACGGAGTTCAAACAACGCTGCAATGGACTTGGCATCAAGGGCGTCTCGTTGCACAGCTACCGCTACGCTTGGGCGGAACGTGCAAAGACGGCGGGCTATCCCGAACGGTATGCCCAGGTGAATCTTGGCCACAATAGCCGGGCTATGGCGCGGGCGTATTCCCGCAAGGCGCCGGTGGAAATGCCGTCCCTCAGTGAATACGAACGGCAACAGAAGGCCATCATTGGAAACTTGAACACCCAACCAGCGGCATCCGCCGTAGCCGCATAGGAGGCCATCATGCAATCTTGGCAAATAAAAGCACTCGAACTAGAAGCGTCGGTATTGAAACACCTTGACGGATTCATTCACGAACACGCCCTATACTTTTTTATCGGGGTCATTTATCTCTTGCTGGCTTTGTTGGCTTGGGTATTGAGCGGCGCATTGCGACGCAAAGGAGAAAAATCCACGTTTCATGTCCGGCCAGCCCTTTTCATCCATTTGCCGGGACCGCCGCCACCGCCACCGGACACGTTCGACCCATTTCCGCCGCCGCACCACTCGGCGCATTGCGATCACGATAATGATTATTGGGAATGACCACTGGCGATGCAGATTGCGTGGCGTGATTCTTAAAAGCGATTCCCACGGCGCAAGCGGGCGCGGTCACAGGTGGAGGCGCGGAGCGCACGACCTTGACGGCGACCGCGCGCCGCTGATTCAGGAATGACGGTCACGGGAATTGTTTCCGTTGGTTGTGGATACAGAACCTTTGAGCGTCCGGCTTTTTGCGGCGCGCTCGTTCTTGTCCTTGACCTTTAGCCGGATGAGTTCCGTTGCCTTGTTCATCCATCTGGCGTCACCTTTCTTTTGCTCAATCTCGGCCGTCAGAAAAAACTTCACGGCTCCTGGCGGTGGATTGCCCAGCGGCTTGAGCTGGCCGGCACTGACTAGAATGGGAATGTGGTCTGGTTCAAAACCGAGACGCCAAGCAGCTTCGGCGGCGTTCATGCGTCCAGGCAGTGAAATCAGATTGAGAATTTCTTTGCGTTCGGGATTCATACATTTTCCTTGGTTAAAGTGACGGTGACGGCGACAATGTGGGTTTTCAATGTGGCGGCCAAATGTCGATCCGCCGACTTTACAAATTTCAATTCATATTTCTGAATCTCGGCTTCCAGCCGCTTGAGACCGCTGCCCAAGACGACCACATGGGCACTCACGAAGTGAATCAGCATTTTTTCCGGCGGGGCATCCGGCTCCTTTTCCAATGCCGGGTTTGAAATTTTTTCCGCATACAAAAACTGTGCGTATGGCAGCAAATAGCTGATGCCGTCATCGGCAATGATTTCCAGCGCGGCGATGTTGGGATCACTGCCAAGGCAGGGATTGTCTCGCGGGTTAGACGCTGATATGGCGGGCGGCTGTTCGTTGCTGTTCGGTTGACTTGATTTCATGGCTGCTCCTCTCGGTGGTTTCGGTTGAAAGTGTTTGCGCGATGCGCTGGCGGAACTGTTTTAGAAAACGGTTGCCCCGCCGCAAAATGGTCTGGAGGAAGTCGCGTTGATGCCGGGCGGGCATGGCTTCAATTGCCGCCAGACGCGCACTGGAATGGGTGACGTGCAAACGCAACAACTCGGCATCGTCCGTGAAAATCTGGCAGCGCTCGCGCCCGCGCGAGATGCTGACGTAAAATTGTTCCTGATGGATGGCGGGCAGCGAGCGTGATGAGGCGACGACCAGCACTTCATCCACGGTCTTGCCCTGGGCAGCATGTGAGGTGACGGCGTAGCCGTGTGTGAACGTGCGATAATCGGCGGAAATCACCCGGCCATCGGCCAGCAAAACGGAATCGCCCTGAATCGCCCGCACCTCGACGAGTTCACCGTTTATGAACCGCTTGTGGCCAGCATTGGCTTGCAGCAACAGCTTGTCCCCGGCGGCGATTTTCAATTTTCGCTTTTCCCCCACATCACAGGCGATGCCTGCACCCAATGAGAAAAGGTTTTCCGAACCATCAGCACGTTGAACTTTCAAGGCTTCGTTTTCCACGGCGACCACCTGCACCGTTTCACCTTTTTCAAAACCAAGTCCTCGACGATGGAAATGGACGGCCATGCCGGGACGGTATTGCTGCGCATCCCGTTTTTGCGCTTCCGTCCATGAGAGTGAATCAAAAACTTGAAATTCTTTTTCTTCACCGGCCAGCCGACCGGAGGTTTTCAAAGCGGCCCGCACTTTTTCCGTCACCGCTTCAATTTCCGCCCAAGTGGGCGCGACCAGCAGCGCGGACTTATTTTCTGCCAACGCTTTCAGATATGATTTCGCCGCCGAGTCGTGAAGATCATGGTGGCAGTCCGCAAGGACCACTGCCCCCATGCGTTCCAACTGCGCGAACGCTTCCACGGTGCGTTTCTGCGCCGCCAGTTCCACGGCCTTGCGATATTCGGCCTTGCGTTGCCGCCGGATGGCCGTCAATTGACCGGACTTGAAATCGGAGTGCCGCTCCAAAATCCGCAACGCATCACCACGCGCCACCGAAGCGTGCTGCCCGGTGTCGCCCGAAAGGACAATCCGGCTGTCTTTCCCCAAATCAAACAGCCGTTTCATGTCGTCCATTCCCACCGCCCGGCTTCATCCAAGACAATCAATTGCCGTTCAGTCAGAACCGGCTTGGACAACAGCAGGCTTTGCAGTGTCACCGCCTCGAATCCCTCTTTGCGTAACACATCGGTTGCC
>JBKQUS010000073.1:0-5716 GCA_052325505.1 Limisphaerales bacterium | reverse complement strand
TACAACCGCCGACGCCTGCACAGCTCGCTCGGCTACCGTTCCCCCATTGACTTCGAAACCCAAAACAATTAACTAATGACTTACACAACTTTTGTGTCCGCTTTTTCGTGGCAAGCCCAGGTTGTGTGTTGTTCTACTGCGTTGCGTGTGCGGATTGAACGCCCTGCCGCGATGCGAGGTTCGGAGAGGCGCTTTTGTTCCCGGTCAATTGCTTCGCCGGCTTGGTGGCTTTGAGTATCTCCGCGACGATCTGATCCGACAAATCGCCGCTCACTGGAAAAACTGTCTGCAAATTACCGGAAGGATCAATGATCAGCGTGCGAAAATTGTGATTGATGGTCGCACCGTCCGCCTCGTACTCAACACCCGAGGCCCGTGCCAGTTCGGCGATTTTGTCCGCCGGCCCCGTCAGGAACGACCAGTGTTTGGGGTTGTAACCGTAGCTCTCGCCGTACTGCTTGAGTGTCTCCGCGGTGTCATTCCCGGGGTCGAAGGACACCGATATCAAATGCCAATTGGTGGGTGCCCCGGCCATGGTGGAAAGGATTTTCTCCGCCTGCTGAAAATTTTTAGACAGGCGCGGGCAAAATTGCGGCAAAGGACAGCGGGTGTAGAAAAAGGTGACCGCCAGCGCCTGACCGAGAAAATCATGCAGGCTCACCGCGTGTCCCAATTCATTGGTGAACTTGTAATCCAACAATGGATTTCCCGACATGGGTCGCGCCGGCGACTCCGATGGAGTCCCCACCTTTCCACGGGTGGACAAATCCGCAGTTCCGATTTTGGTCAACTGGCTGAGGTAGCTGTCGGTTGCCGTGACATGCAGGTGGAACGAAACTTCGTCGCCACGTTTCAAACCGGTCAGTTCCTTTGCCGTTTCGACTCTAAACGGCATCGTCATGGAGGGCATGAAGTCCGAGATCGCCTCGTGCTTGACTGTCAATGTATCGCCGTCAAGTCCAAGGTTCTCCACGACGCCCTGGCCGGCGAAAACCCGTTCCGCATTGGTGCTTTGCGCGGAGGCTGACCCAACACATGCCCCGTTTCCACAGAGCAATATCACCACAATAAAAGCCCGCGCCGGCGTTGAAACCGGTTTGAAGGTTGTCGTCCTCATAGTCATCTGATGCGATTCCACTCTCCAAGGAATGAGAGGTGCGGGGGAAGGAAATGTTTCCGGAAGCGGGCTTCCCATCAGCGAAAAAATCTGGCCGCACTAGACGTGATTCGTAATCAAGAGATTAAACCGAGGAGCGGGTTGAGGGGCGGTCTTGTTCCAGCAGAAATAAAAATGACTGGCAGGGCTTATTGCCCGCCCGCTTTTTCAGCCCACCCCGCCAGTTCCGCACGCTGCCGCGCGTCGAGTCTCGCCTGGCGGTGCATCCAACTATAACTGGGCGGCGGCATTTCGCCGTTCTGGACTTCGTCCGCGATGCGCCGCCATCGCTTGCGCGCGCGGCGGTCGTCGTCATGCGGCCACTCGGAGAAATTGAGGCTGGCACGGGCGGCGTTGACATCGCGCGCCACGTACCATGAAACGGGGGCGATGCGGCTGTACCAGGGCCATTTGGTTTCGAAGGAGTGGCAGTCGTAGCAGGAATTCTTCAGAAGCGCCGCGACGGCCGGGGGCGGCGCGTTGGTGGCCAGGACGTCATGTCGTTGCAGGACGGGTGGACTCTGGCGCGGCGGGTTGGTCAACTGCAATGCGATGACCGCAACCACAGCGAGTACGCCAATCCGTTTAGGCCAGTTTCTCATGACACCCACACAGCGTCATTTTGTCTTAACATGGGAAAGCTGGCCAGCGGTTTTGTTCCAATGAAAAGAGGGTTGTTTTTTGGGAACAATCCGGCAAACCATGCCTCTTACTCGGAATGCAGCACTATGGAAAGCGTGAGTTTTGAAAGCGTGGTCGAGCAGTATTATGAGGCGCTCTACCGGTTTGCTTTCAGCCTCGCGCGGACCGAAGCCGACGCTTGCGATCTGACGCAGCAGACCTTCTATATCTGGGCGACCAAGGGCCATCAATTGCGCGACCCATCGAGCGCCAAAACGTGGCTTTTTACCACCTTGCACCGGGTCTTTTTGCAGAGCCGACGCCGACAATCGCGGTTTCCACACGAGCCGCTGAGCGAGACGGACGATCAATTGCCCTTCACTGATCCCGTCATGGTCAATGACCTGGATTGGGAGCAGGTGCTGGAGGCGTTGGGGCGCGTGGAGGAAAGTTATCAGGCGGCGGTGGCGCTGTTTTACCTCCAGGAATGTTCCTACAAGGAAATCGCGGACATATTGGAGGTGCCCATCGGCACGGTGAAATCGCGTCTGGCGCGCGGCTTGGGACAACTGAAAAAGATACTGACACAAACCAGCCAAACTGGCCGCATTGGAAAGGCCCAGCATGAATAACCAAGAAGCAAAAGAAATTCTGGCGTTATACCGGCCGGCAACAGCCGATCGAACCGACCCGAGTTTCGCCGAGGCCATGGAGCGCGCCAAAGGCCCGTCGGCCTGGGGAAACGGCCAGAACAAGGCCGATCCTGAGTTGGGCCGTTGGTTTCAGGAGCATTGCGCATCCCATCTCAGCATCCGGGGCAAGTTCCTCGATATCCCGGTGCCCGCCGGCCTCAAACATCAGATTTTGTCCGAAGTTCAGGTTCCCGCGGCGAAGGTGATTCCATTCCGGCCCATGGTCCTGCTGCGCGCCGCCGCGATCGTAGCGTTGTGTTTGGGGTTGGCCGCGCTGTTCTGGCGTTCCCACCACCGGGAGGACGATTTTAGCGTGTATCGAAGCCGCATGGTCCGGACCGCCATGCAATTCTACAGCATGGAGTTGCAGAGCGAGGATTTGCAGGCGATCAACACGTATCTCGCGGGGCGCAAGGCGCCGGCGGATTACACTTTGCCGGAAGGGATGCGCAAGGCGCAGGCAGCCGGTTGCGCGGTGTTACGATGGCAGGGCCAACCCGTGTCCATGCTCTGTTTCCGCTCGGGGCAACCGCTTCCCCCCGGCGCACAAACGGACTTGTGGCTGTTCATCGTGGATGGCTCCTCGGTGCGGAACGGCCCTGCCGCCAGCGGGCCCGTGGTTGCCAAGGTCAAAAAGCTTATGACGGCCTCGTGGACCCAAGGCGGGAAAGTGTACATGCTTGCCGCGGCCGGCGATGAAGCGTTTCTTCGCAGGTTTTTTTAGAAATGACTTGCAAATCTGTGGAACAGGTAGAGAATCGCACCAACAAGCCCCAAGCTGGCCGTGGCGAGAGCCCGAATGGGAAATCCCAGATGGCTTGAGGGTGTCAAACTGCGTCCTTCTGGTGCCAGCAGGATTCAGTTAACGGGACTTCAGTTGCGGAAAAGGGGACAGGAACCAATTCTGAGACTCTCCACTGGCCCAAAAAGGAAGGTCGTTATGTTGACCCAGATCATGAAAAAAAACCGATGTTGGAATCAAACCTCTCTCGCCTGCCGGGCGAAAACCACCGTGGCCATGTTGCTGATGCTCTTGACAGCCACATCCACCAGTGTGGCGAACAATTATATTTTTACCGCCGGTTCTTCTGCCTCGGCGTGGTTGACTTCCGGGAATTGGAGTCCCAGCGGTCCTCCCGGGCCGCATGATGCCGCCCAGTTCGACACAACTGTCCCCACCTCGTCGAAAGGCGCGCAAATAAACTTTTCCAACCCGGTTAACAACAGCACTGACAATGAAGCCGTCGGCGCGATTCAGGTATTAGCCACCAGAACATCCGCAAGTTTGTTCATTGGCAATGGCAGCGGTTCCGTAAATGGGGTGCTCACCTTTAACGGTGCAACCATAAACGGCACGAACAATGTGGTTCTTGAAAACGACAGCATCAATGGTTCGGACGTTACCATTACAAACGTCGGCAATGGCGGCGGGGCCGGTGTTACCATGGGTGTCGTTCTTGGCAATGCAACTGGAAACATTATCGTACTGAACGGCAATGGCACCATCGGCATCAGCGATATTATTAGCAGCAGCAATGGCCTCCAGACTCCATTGACTTTTGCCGGTTCAGGTTCGGGACGCGTCAATATCACGGGCACAGCCAATACGTGGACGGGCAATATCAATGTGACTGGCGGCGAAGTTCGTTTTACTGCCGCCACCAGTCTTGGAAATGCGGCGAACACGATAACGGTTGACGGAGGCCGTTTCGGCATCGCCAACGGAGGAACGGTTGATCTTTCTGCCCGCTCGATTTATCTGGGCGCAACTGCTGGTACTTCGATTAGTGCGCCCGGGGCAGGGGCGGTTTTGACTTACAATGGCATTCTGCAGGACAAACCCGGTTCGACGGGCATTCTCGTCAAACAAGGAGTCGGCACACTGGCTCTTGGTGGTGGGAGCACTTTCTCCGGCAGCGTGGCCATCAACAACGGCACGGTGCAATTGACCACCGGCAACAACCGCCTGCCCGGCGGCGCGATGATAAACATCGGCCAATCGGCCAGCGGCAATGTCGGCACATTGGATTTAAACGGTTTCAATCAAACAATTGCGGGACTGAATTCCGTTTCCGGAGATGGCACTGAAACTGCACAAAATATCATCACCAATTCCAGCGCTTCTGCCGTTACCCTCACACTGTCGGGGAGTGGCGCATATTCTTATGGCGCAGGCACCATCGCCAATTCCGGCATCATTGCTGGAGCCATCAATCTCGTGGTCAATGGCAGCGGCACGAACGCTTTGGGTGATATTAACACTTACACCGGCACCACCAAGGTGAATGCAGGCACGCTTGCCTTGACCGGTGTGGGCGTGATTGGCGGCACTCCAGAGATCACTGTGGGCGCAGGCGCGAACCTGGATGTTTCTGCCCGCACTGACGATACGCTGACTCTGTCCAGTGGCCAGCAGTTGGACGGGTTTGGAATGGTGACCGGGATTGTGGCGACAACCAGCGGCTCCCTTTTGGCGCCGGGCAATGCCAATACGACCGGCACCCTGACCGTGCTTGGCAATGTGATGCTCAATGGCGCGATTGTGATGAAACTCAACCCGAGCGGCGCAACCAACGACGCATTAACAGTGGCCGGCCGTTTGACCTATGGCGGGACACTCAATGTGACGATTCCATCCGGCACATTAGTGGCCGGCGACAGCTATCAGCTCTTCAACGCTCAAAGCTACGCAGGTTCCTTCAGCGTGACAAATTTGCCGACGTTGACCGCAGGGTTGACGTGGACAAACACTTTGGGAATCGACGGCACATTAAGCGTGGTGAGCATATCGGCAGCGATATCGTCCATGGCGATCACCAACGTCAGCCTGTCCGGCACGAATCTGGTGTTTGGCGGAACCAATCAAGGGGCGGGAACATATTATGTGCTGGCCAGCACGAACTTGACATTGCCTGTGACAAATTGGACCGCCATTGCGACCAACGTGTTGAGCGGGGACGGGAACTTCACATTGATCATCACCAATGTGGTGGATGCCAGCATCCCGCAGGAGTTTTATACCTTTGGCTCAACCCACAACAATTAACATGTTCATCGGTTCTCACTTTTAAAGTTCGTGTTGCTTCCAGCCCGACTTGGCGGATTCAAGTTTAGAGCGGGTTAATAATACTAGGTTAAGTTAGGATGTGTCTTCAAAGGTGCTCAGACACCACGGACATCGGCCCGCCAGCCGAACCAGCGCGGCTTGCAGCCGCTTCCGTGTCATGGGCAACGTCGCACCAGAAGT
>JBKQUS010000072.1:0-34213 GCA_052325505.1 Limisphaerales bacterium | reverse complement strand
GCGCGCCGAGTGGCATCAATGCGCGGAGCCCGGCGGCGGAGAAACGAACCATTGGATGTCTTCATGGCCCCATCTTTACCACCGCCACCCGCCGATCAACAGGGGGACCCTCCTTTACCGCTTACGTCCATGCTGTTGCGGGCCAGCCGGTCGGGGTGCCAAGCAATGATGCCCTGGGCTTCGCCTGCTTCAATCCGACGCATCATTTCGTTAAACTGCGGGCGTCCCGGCTCGTGGGCGGATTCCCGTTCGGTGATGGTGTCAACGACGGACAAGCCCTGCTCATGCACGAGCCGTTCCAGTGCATCCTTCTGGCTCTGGATCGAAAGAATCTGTTTGTCTTCGCCGCGAGAGGATTTGCGGGCGTAGATGAAATAATCAATATCTGTTTTCATGTGGTAAATTATATCATGCTATCATAATCGGTCAAGTGTGGACAACTGAAGCTGTTCACGTCAACTAAAAAATGCTTTATCATTCTTCAAAATGCCCAGATACTGAGCGCCTATGATCAGCGCAATCAGTCTTCTCGGTAAAGTGGCGGATTTTGTCGCTCACCAGCTTGGTGCAAAGCGGCTGGCTCGTGATGCCGACAAACGGGGCCAGGCGTGTCAATTAATCACTCGAATCTATTATACGATTGAATCAAAGATCGGACCTACTTTTGCTTCTTCCATCGAACTGAAGATGCATGCCGGGCAATTTCCGAGCGGCGCTTGGGTGACAGCTTTTTTAAGCGGGCCACTGTTGCAATTCGAGCAATCTCTGATTTTCGTTCCGCTGAGAGGCTGAGCGCACGAGCTTTCCCACCTTTGAGACCGCCGAGCCGCCCAAGTGCAACTGCTGCCGGATTCTTTTTCTTCTTAACGTTTTGAACCATAGCCATGAGGTATGCGAAAATGATGCGTGAGTAAACTTGTTTTCAGTGTACCAGAATGCGTGCGTGAGTTCAATTCGGTAAAATCGCAACACGTCCTGTTCCTCGACTGCAAAAAAGCCCGTGGTTCCTCACTAAAACCGTGGTCGTTCCTCACCAAAAAACCTCTTTCTGGTGTCATGGTGGGGGTTCTCATCCGGTCAATCCGAGTTAATCTTTGACTTGATCCATGATCCAGATGGACTGAGATCCGAAGCCCGCCAAGGTCCATCGATGTTCACGTTCGGTTTGAGGGCGGCACTGCCTTCATCCGCCGGGCTGAAAGACCAGTTGATCCAACTGATCTTGTGCTGGTCCATCCAAAGAACCCATTTTTCAGCCTCGTCAAAATAAAGGCCGCCTCTCCCAGTGTAATCGGTCAGCCCCCACTCTGAGACAAAAACCGCCAATCCCTTGGACAAGGCGTAATCCGCGGCGCGGCGCAGCTCGGCGCGGTGCGAGCCGGCATAAAAGTGCAGCGCATACATGAGGTTCGGGAATTGCAGCGGAGCATACGCGGCCGCGCCCAGGCCCTTGGACCACGAATCGGTGCCGACAATGATGACACCGTCGGGATCAAGCGCGCGAATGGCGGGGATGATGAAATTGGCGTAAGCCCTTATTTCCTGCCAAGTGACCCCGGGACCGTTGGGTTCATTGCAGATTTCATAAACCACGTTGGGATGACCACCGTAGGCCCCGGCCATCTCCTGGAAGAATTCCTTCGCCTGCTGCTTGTATCGGTTGGGGTTGCCGTCCTCCAGAATGTGCCAGTCAATAATAACGTAGATATCGTGACGAAGCGCTGAATCCACGATGAGTTTGACCGCCTGCTTCACCGCGGGTTCCCGGATGTAACTCGAACCATAACTGTCCGTGTACATGGAAGCCCGCACCACGGAAATACGCCAGTCATCCACGAGATGGCCCACGGTATTAGGTGCGAACGGGAACAATTTCAAATCGTGTGAACTCATTCCCCGGAGTTGAAACGGATTGCCGGTTTGGTCGCACAATTGTCCGTTCTTGACCTGGAGCCGGCCATGGCGGTGGACAACCCCAGAGACGGAATCTTCCTTAAGGCCGGCATGACCCGCACAACAGACCAGAACAGAAATAAATGCCAAAGACAATAAACGCAAAGGAACGAAGTGTGAGGAGTGTCGCCAGCTCATGGCTGGCCACGGTATCAGGCTGCAAAGCGCCGTCAAATGCAAAACTCCGATTCCAAGGCCCGCCTGTCACTTCGTGACCATGCGACGAACACAACGTGGAAGTGAAAGAGTCGGGAATTGGTAGTCGTTCATTTTGTTTACCAATTTGCTATCAACCTTTCGTAACTTTGTCCGTTCAAAGCCTCCTGCAACCTTAAGCCTCCGGCTGGCGGGACAATTCCAACCTCAGAGCCTTGAGGGAGAGGCGAATGTCCATGATGAAAGTGATCGGAAATCAAGATCACTGGGGCGATGGCGATTTGCAGTACCGGAATCACTTCAGTGAGAGGGGTGGACGGCATCATCGCAGGTCAGCCGAGTTCTTCTTTGAGCGCCCGGGCCAGTTTCTGGTTCCATTGGCTGAGTTGCCTGGCGTCGCGGCCTTCCAGCAGGAGCCGGATTTTGGGTTCAGTGCCGGAATAACGCAAGAAAACGCGGCCGCCTTGCAGCTTTAAGGCCGCTTCGGCTTGCGCGATCAGGCGGCCAATTTGCGGCATCTCCTCAAGCGCCTTTTTTTCGCGCACGACAATGTTGGTCAGCAGTTGCGGATAGCGTGTCCAGCACCGGGCCAGTTCTGAGAGGGGTTTGCCGGTCATCTTCATCACGCGCAGGATTTGCAAGCCGGCGATCAGGCCGTCTCCGGTCGTGCCGTAGTCGCGCAGGATAATGTGGCCGCTTTGTTCCCCGCCCAGCGGCAGATCCAGTTTCAACATCGCCGCAAGCACGTTCTGGTCTCCCACCGTGGTATGCACCATTTTTCCGCCCGCCGCCTCGATGGCCGCGTCCAATCCGGCATTGCTCATCACGGTGGCGACGAGGGTCTTCTTCGGGAGTGTTCCGGCAGCCAGCCGTTCCAGCGCGAGGATGGCCATGATATCGTCGCCATCGATCAGGCGGCCCTTTTCGTCGCACAGCAGAATGCGGTCGGCGTCTCCGTCGTGGGCCAGCCCCAAATGCGCCTTGTGCTCGCGCACAAGGCGGCAGAGGTGCTCGGGATGCATGGAGCCGCAATCCTTGTTGATGTTCAAGCCGTCGGGTTGATCGCCTGTGACAAAGATCTGCGCGCCCAATTCCCGCAGGACGCACGGCGTGGATTTATAGGCTGCGCCGTGGGCACAATCGACGACAATGCGCAAGCTGTCCAAAGTGAGATGGCGCGGAAAGGAGCTTTTGGCGAACTCGATGTAGCGGCCCAAGGCGTCGTCGATGCGCACCGCCTTGCCGATTTCCCTGGCCACGGGCCGGATTTTCTCGATCTCACCGCTGAAGACCAGGCGTTCGATTCGATTCTCGATCTCTTCGTCGAGCTTGTAGCCGTCGGCACGAAAGAACTTGATGCCGTTGTCATCGTAGGGATTGTGCGAGGCGGTGATGACGATGCCGGCGTCGGCGCGCAAACTGCGGGTGACATAGGCCACGCCCGGCGTGGGCAGGGGGCCGATCAATAGAACATCGACACCCATCGAGAGCACGCCGGAGGTGAGGGCGGTTTCCAGCATGTAGCCGGAGAGCCGGGTGTCCTTGCCGATGACGATCTTGTGCTTGCCGTGACCGCGCGATTCCGTTTCCAGATTTTTAAAGACGTGCGCCGCCGCCTGGCCGAGTTTCAGCGCCGTTTCCGCCGTGACCGGCTCGACGTTGGCCGTGCCGCGCACGCCGTCCGTGCCGAAGATTTTCTTATTACGACTCATGATTCCAAACGGGAGAATGCCACAAGAATGACGGACGAGTAAATCCCAATGGTTGGGAAGAATGAGCAGCCGGAAAAGGTGTTATCGCGAGGTCATTTCCACGGCCACGGTCGAGGGCAGGATAGCGATGACGTTGATTTCAGGCGGGGCGTCGGCGTGCAGTTCTTCCGCCGCGCTTTGCCGGGCGTGAAATCTTCTCAAATCGACATAGACCCGGATGCCCTTGCGGAGGGCCGCTTTTTCGCCCACGGCGAAGACCACCACTTCGGCGGGTGTGATTTTGAAAAGACGCTCTTCCCCCGGCTCGGCAACGACGGCCACGGGAACCGTGATGTTATTAATGTTAAGCTGGCTGATGGAGAGTTCGTGGCGGATGCCGTAATGTATGCCCAGCCAAATCACCGCGGCCATGGCAATGGAAAAAAATTTCAACCAGAAATTGCGCAGAATGATATCGGGCAGCGGCAGCTTCATTTGGACGGGATGTTCACCACCGCGGGGCCGGGTTTGGCCGGCGCGAGCGCGGGACGAAACAGGTTCAGAATTTTGTGCTGTTTGCCGGGCTTGATCAGGATCGAAGTCAGGAAGGCGCGCAACTGTTCCGCGGTCACCTGCCGCACCAACTGGCCCTTGTAAGCATAGGAGACCCAGCCGTTCTCCTCCGAAACCACCACAACCACGGCGTCCGTTTCTTCGGTCAACCCGATGGCCGCGCGATGCCGCGTGCCGAGGGAGGGGTTGAGGTCCTGCCGTTGTGAGAGCGGGAAGATGCAGGCCGCGAAGGCGATGCGGTCTCCCTTGATGATGACGCCGCCGTCGTGAATGGCGTTGTTGGGGAAGAAAATCGTTTCCAGCATTTCCGGCGTGGCCTCACAATCCACCAACAGGCCCGATTCGGTGGCTTCCTGCAAGTTGATGGATTGCTCGATGGCGATGAGGGCGCCGATGCGCACCTCGGACAGACGCTCGACGGCTTGGATGATGACCTCGATGTTTTCCCGTTGTTCGCGGCTGGTGGCGAAGAGGGGATGGGTGCCCAGTTCAGCCAGAATCCGGCGCAGTTCCGGTTGGAAGATGATCAAGACCGCCACCGCGGCGAAGGCCACGAACTGGCGCAGCAGCCAGCTCAACACTTCCAAATGGAGCACGAAGGCCAGGACGGTCAGGCCCAGGACAAGCAGAATAAAGCCATAAACCACCGGCGCGCCCCGCGTGCCGCGGACGAATTTGAAGCTGTAATAAATGCCGACCGCCATAATGGCGATCTCCAGGACCGGCCGCCAGCCGTCATGCACCATGTTTATTATGTTCGGCATTTATTTGCTGTTCCATCAGCGCTTCAGTCATTCGCAACGCCCCGCGCGTCGCCGCCACATCGTGACACCGGATCATGTGCGCTCCATTTTCCACCGCCCAACACGCGCAGGCCAAGGACGGAGCCAGGCGGTCCCTGGCGCCGGCCCATCGTCCCATAAAAGATTTGCGGGATGCACCCAATAATAACGGGCGCTCCCATTTTGTAAAGTGGCGCAAGTCCGCAAGCAACCGCAAATTGTCCGCCTCCCGTTTGCCAAACCCGAGGCCGACGTCGAGCACAACTTGCTCGCTATTGACACCGCAACCCTGCAATCGACTCAACCGATCCTCGAAAAACTCGTTGACCTCGCTGATTACGTCGCCATAGGAGGGGTTGATCTGCATGTTTTGCGGCGAGCCTTGCATGTGCGTGGCCATATAACCCGCGCCGCTTTCCGCCACCACGCGCCACATCTCCTCATCGTTGCGATTAGCCGCGATATCGTTGATCACGCTCGCCCCGGCCCGCAAAGCCTCCCGCGCCACCACGGCTTTGACCGTGTCAACGGAAATGGGAATCGTGAGGCGGCCCGCCAGTTGCGCAATCACCGGGATGACGCGTTTCAATTCCTCCGCTTCCGGCACCGGCGCCGCTCCGGGGCGGGAGGATTCGCCTCCTACATCAATGATATCCGCCCCTTCATCCGCCAATTGCAGCGCGTGGCTGACAGCAGCGGAGACGGTGGCAAACCGGCCTCCGTCGTAAAAAGAGTCCGGCGTCACGTTGACAATCCCCATGAGCAGGGTTGGGCGGGGGAAAACGAATTCGAATTGTCGCGCGCGCAGGATCATGTTTGCAGAAACTCCTTATTTTAACCTCAGAAGATTAAGATTAGCAGCAAGATCAGGAGCGTTGGTTCCGTTCCTAATCTTAATCTTAATCGGTCTTTTTCCCGTCCGCTCCGCGGTCGCACTACTTGGCCGCCTCGTAATTCTTCGCCACCTCGGACCAATTGATCACATTCCAAAACGCCTTGAGGTAATCCGCGCGCCGGTTCTGGTATTTCAAATAGTAGGCGTGTTCCCAGACATCGACGCCGAAGACCGGTTTGCCTTCGCAGCCGGCAAGCGACTTGCCCATCAGGGGGCTATCCTGATTGGCCGTCGAGACGACCTCCAGTTTTCCCTTGTTCACCACCAGCCAGGCCCAGCCGCTGCCAAAGCGGGCCAGCCCCGCCTTCTCGATCTCACTTTTCAAGTTGTCGAAACTGCCGAAGGCCGCGTTGATGGCGTCGGCCAGCGGCCCGGTGGGCGCGCCGCCGGCGTTGGGACCGAGGAGCTTCCAGAACATGGAATGATTGGCGTGGCCGCCGCCGTTGTTGCGTACGGCGGTGCGGATGTCGGACGGGACGGACTTCAGGCTGCCAATGAGCTGTTCAACGCTTTTCGCTTCCAGATCGGCTTTGCCCGCGAGCGCCTTATTGAGATTGGTCACATAAGCCGCGTGATGTTTGTCATGATGAATTTCCATGGTGAGCGCGTCAAACGAAGGTTCAAGCGCTTCCTTGGGGTACGGAAGAGGAGGTAATTCGTATGCCATAATTTTTGCGTGTTAATTTTCTGTTGATTCTCAGTTAACTCCGGCCACAGCGGCCAACGACGTGGTAAAAGTAGCAAAGATTCGCCCGAACACAAGCCGGCGTCTTGAGGGCCGGGCAAACATGTTGTGGCGGTTGACGCGCCGCAAACGCCACGGAAGTTCAGGGGCTTGAGATCAGGCCCTCAATTGCCACGGCATTGGTAAAACCTTTGGGATAAGGCCGGCCGGCGCCGGCGACTTTGCTCCAAACCACCATACCGTTAAAACCGTTTGCTGGCTGATTGGTGAACGTCATCCAGCCAATCAGCGAGCCTTTGCCGTGATAAAACGAGAGATACAAAGGCCACTGCCCATCCGTTGCCACAAAGGCCCCCTGGCCGACGACACTGCCGTCGGAGAGGACTCCGCTGAGGGCGATGGCTCCGTCAGCCGCGACAGTAACGTGTCCTTTGCTGCCATTGCCGGGACTGGAAATGCCATTGCCGGAATCGGACAGAGTAAAGGAGTATGCGCCGGTTTGCGGTGCGGGATACGCGGCGTCGTAATTAGTACTTGATTCACCGTTGAGTTGGGCGGTCCACATTCCGTCCGACACGCTCCCCGTTATGGCATCGCCGGAGGTTGAAAGCTGAAGGTTTGCGGTTAGTTTTGGAAGCCCATCGCGTCTGACAATCACGGCGGAGGAAAGCGTTGCGGCATCGAATGCACCAGAGATGGGATGATGCCGTCCGTTGATTTTGAAGGTTCCCGTGAACCTCAAATCCGGCGACACCGTCAGCCGGAATAATCCGGAGGATTTAGGATTAATATTGGTGGTTTCGTAAAACAGACCTTCAAAAGACGCTGGCCCAATCTCAAACAGGGTGCCACCTCCATACCGGCCTCCTGAATCCGTGGTCCCCCACAGCCTGCCGCCCGACAGAGGCAACAGACCAACAGGATTGGAACCGTCCGCCCCGTTGAACTCCGCCATGCGCAAAACGGCACCGGAGGGAGTGATTCGAAAAATTGCGCCTTGGCTGAGGTTGGTGGATCCGTCAAAAGCCATTGCGCAATAAAGATTCCCATCAGGACCCTCGGCCAAACCGTCAGGGTAAAAACCATTGGTTGCGTCGAACTGGGCCAGATTGGTGAGCGTCCCGGATGGGGTCAATTGGAAGATAGTTGCTCCAATGTTGGAGCCGTTGCCCCAGGTCGTGCCGTAGAAGTTACCGTCTTTGCCCTGCAAAAAATTGTAAGGAGTATTCCCGTTGGTTCCACCAAACGTGAAGAGCGTCGTGAGATCTCCGGCGGGGGTGATTTTAAAAACTGTAGCTGGCCCGGCCCCTATCACCATGGACAGGGTGATGCCATAGCAATTACCATCGCGCCCTCGAATCAAGTCCCTGGGATTAGCACCGTTGGTTCCATCGAAAGAAGCCAACGTGGTCAGAACGCCTTTCGGCGTCATTTTGAAAACTGTGCCAAAGTCGGAATAATTGGGCATTCCCTGCGGGGCGCCACCCATAAAAGTTGTTCCATAAAAATACCCATCGGGGCCTTGAGTCAGGCTGCTGGGTTCGCTGCCATTCTGCGTGAACATGGGATTGTAGTTAAACGAAACCAGCGTTGTCACCCTGCCTCCGGGGGTCATTCTGAATATTGTCCCGCCGGAACCCGCGCCGCCGCTGGCTGTCGTACCGTAGAACTCGCCGTTCCTGCCCTCCACCAAACCTGCGTCGGGAACGTTGCCAATATTGGTAGTTTCGCCAAACGAGGCCAGCGTGGTTAAAATGCCGGATGGAGACACTTTAAAGGCGGTACCGCCTCCAAAATCGCCGCCGTAGGCTGTCGTTCCATACAAATTGCCATCGGTTGCGCGTATCAAGGTCTGGGAGCCAGAACCACGGGGCTGGATCAGGGTCTTGAAGGAACCAGATGAAGTCGTTTTGAACACAGTGGAGTAAGTTGTGCCGTAGAAATTCCCGTCCTGACCCTGAGCGAGATTGCCCGGGTGGGTGCCATCTTTTCCGTCGAAAGAATGAAGCGTTGTAACAATTCCCTCCGGACTCATGCGAAACAAGGTGCCTAAATCGAGCCGGCCACCGGAGGATGTGGCTCCGTAGAAATTGCCATCCGCTCCGGCCACCAATCCGGACTGGGGATTGCCGCCATTATTCCCGATGAAATCTACCAAAACCGTCAGTTCACCGGCCGGGGTCACCTTAAAGGCGACGCCCAAGTTGCTGGCGCCTCCTCCACTTGTTGTTCCATAAAAATTGCCATCCATGCCTGCCGCCAAACTGCCACACGGGCCAAGATTAGAACCAAACGAAGCCAGGCTGGCAAATTGCCCTGAAGAGGTCAGGGCAAAGAAAGTGCCGCCGCCATTTGTTCCGCCCCCGGCTGTTGTTCCGTAGAAAGTGCCGTTGGTCCCTTGAATCAATGGAGACTCCGGCGCGCCGCCATCGTTCCCGCCGCTAAATGAGTAAAGAATAGTTACGAAACCCGCCGGTGTCACTTGATACACATTTCCTGTGCCGTTGGTGCCTCCAAAGGGGGTGACTCCGTAGAAATTCCCATCCGTCGCTTGCATCAGCGGACCCGGCTCGATGCCGGTCGAAAGGCCGAACGATGTGATGGTGGTCACCGTTCCTGACGGACTGATGCAAAAGAGCGCGCCGTCACTGTTTGTTCCTCCAGAAGTGCCCGTGCCGTAGAAATTTCCATCAATTCCCTGAATCAAATTCCCAAAAGGTGTCGGAGCGGCTGTCGCCGCAATTGAACTGAACGACGCCAGCAAGCTTAAGTTCCCTGTGGGTGTGATCTTCACCGCCGCACCCAGGCCAAAATCGCCGCCGTTGTCGGCTATGCCGTACAAGTTTCCATCGTCGCCCTGGATCACCCCGTTGCCATATGAATAATCGAGGCCGAAAGAGGCCAGCGTTCGCGGCGGAAAGGCGGCCCGTGCCGGATTCGTACCGGGAATCAGCAAAAACACGGCGCAGATGATGCCGGCTGATAAGAATTTGGGGGGTAAATCAAGCTTGATAGGTCCTCCTTTAGCGCGCCAACGCTACAAAGTTTTTCAGCAGGCGCAAGCCCGTTTCCTGGCTTTTTTCCGGATGGAATTGTGTGGCATAAACATTACCGCGCCAGATCGACGAGGCGAAGGGAGCGCCGTAAGTTGTTTCCGTGGCGATAATCGACGCGTCCACGGGCTGGGGAAAATAGCTGTGGACAAAATAGACGTAGCTGCCTGGGAGAATGCCCTGATAGATCGGACAATCCGGCCGGAGGATGTCGAGCTGGTTCCAGCCGATTTGAGGGATCTTGAGACCGGTTTGGTCCTGGAACCGCACCACCTTTCCCGCAAATACGCCCAGGCCCGCCGCGCAACTGTTGAATTCCTCGCTGCGCTCAAACAGCGCCTGGTAGCCCACGCAGATGCCCAGAAACGGGCGTCCGCTCCGAGTATATTCCCGGATCGCTTCCAGCAATTCCTGCTTTCGCATGGCGTTGACGCAATCGTCGAATGCCCCCACGCCGGGCAGCACCACCCCGGCGGCCTCCTTCAATTCATCAGGCCCCCGCACCACGCGCACGTCGGCGCCCACTTTGAGCAGGGCCTTCTGTGCGCTGCGCAAATTGCCGGAGTCATAGTCAATCAAGGCGATCATTCGATTAGGATGAAGATTAAGATCAGGATCAGGATTAGGAAAGCCGCAACTCCTGTTCGGTGCGCAACCGGAGTTGTCCGCAGGCCGCGTCAATGTCGTGCCCCTTCTCGCGGCGCAACGTGGCGGAGACTTTTTCCTTCTCCAGCGCCGCCAGAAAAGCGTTCTGCGCCGGTTCATCCGGACGATTCCAAGGCAAGCCCTCGACCTTGTTGTACGGGATCAGGTTGACTTTGGCGTGCAGGCGCCGGGCCAGTTTCGCCAGGGGTTGGATTTGGTCCAAGCCGTCGTTGACCCCGGCGATGAGGATGTATTCGAGGGTGATCATGCGGCCTTTTTTCTCCTGATAATACTCGCAGGCGGCGGTGAGGGCGCGCAACGGGTATTTGGAATTGATAGGCATGATTTTGCCGCGTGTTTCGTCCGTGGCGCCGTGCAGGGAGACGGCCAGGCGGAACTGGAACGGCTCCTCCGCCAGACGCCGGATTTGCGGGGCCAGACCGCTGGTCGAGACGGTGATCTTGCGCGCCCCAATATTTCCGCCCCAGGGGGCGTTGAGGATTTTCAGCGCCTTGAGCAGGTTGTCGTAATTGGCCAGGGGTTCACCCATGCCCATGATGACCAGATTGTTCACCAGCCGGCCATCCCGGTCCGGCTTTTCGCATCGTTCCGTGGCCAGGACCTGGTTGACGATTTCCTCCGGCTGCAAATTGCGTTTCAAACCATCCAGGCCGCTGGCGCAGAATTTGCAGCCGTAAGCGCAGCCGACCTGCGTGGAAACGCATAACGTGTGCCGGTCGCTCCCCTCCCCAAACAAGGCGGTCGACGCCGGGATCAGGACGCTTTCGATCAACGCGCCGTCCGCCAGCCGCCACAGGAATTTTTCCGTCGTGTCGCGGGAGCCTTGTTTGCGCGCCAGGACGGGGAAACCGAGCGCGTAAGTTTGTTGCAGAAGAGTGCGCAGCGTCTTGGGCAGGTTGCTCATCTGTTCCCAGGTTTCGACCCGATGCGCGTAGAGCCATTGCAACAATTGGGTCAGTCGATAAACCGGCTGGCCCCAACTGATAAACTGGCTTTGCAACTCCTCCCGCGTTTGGGAACGAATATCCACCATCATGCCGGCAATGTACTGCCACGTGCGCTACGGATGCAAGGGGAGTCCCGCTTGGTAGCGTTTCAATTCGTCATTGAAATGCTCCGCCAGATTTTGTTGCCCGGCAGCCTGCGCCAGTTCATTGCCCTTTTACGCGCTCTGCACTGTAACGTCAAAGAAACAATTGCGTGGAGGGGGCAAGACCGCATAAACTGAGAACATGTTGCAGACAGTGGAGAGCCGGGAAAAAGCTGATGTCGTCTCATCTTTCCGCGAGCAATATGTCAGGGCTTTTCGGCTCATGCTTCTTTCCCGGGTGCTGGATGAGAAGATGGCCAGTCTTTATCGCGGCGGAAAAATTCATGGCGGCGTGTTTCTGGGGCGAGGACAGGAGGCCCTCAGTGTTTCTGTCGGCTTGGCGCTGCGGAAAGGGGACATTTTTGCGCCGCTGATCCGCGACGGCGCGGGGCGGCTGGCCTTTGGCGAGCCGGTCCTGGACGCCGTGCGCACTTACCTCGGGTCCGCTCTTGGCCCCATGCGCGGACGTGACGGCAACGTCCACCGCGGGCGTCCCCGGGAGGGGCTGTTTCCCATGATCAGCCATTTGGGCGCGATGATTTCGGTGGTCAACGGCGCTTTGCTGGCGCGGCGATTTAAGAAGGTCGATGGCATTGTGGGCGCGACTTGCGTGGGCGAGGGTGGCACTTCGACGGGCGCGTTCCATGAGGCGTTAAATCAGGCGGCGATTGAGCGGCTGCCGCTGGTCCTGGTGGTGGCCAATAATCAATTTGCTTATTCGACGCCGAACTCGCGCCAATTCGCCTGCCGCGAGCTGGGCGACAAGGCCATCGGCTACGGCGTGACCGCGCATAAAGTGGATGGCACTGATCTGGAACAATGCCTGCACACCCTTGGCGGGGCGGTGGGGCAGGCGCGCGCGGGCGGCGGACCGCAACTTGTCGTGGCCGAGTTGTTGCGCCTTTGCGGCCATGGCGAACACGATGATGCCCATTACATCACGGCGCAATTGAAACACTCCCATTTGGGGCGCGACTGCCTGAAAGTGGCGGAGGAGCAACTGCTGCGCCAGGGCTGGGCCGACGCCGCCGGCATTCGAAAATTCCGCCAGGAAGCGGCGCTTGAAATCGAGCAAGCCGTGGCCCTGGTGCAACGCGAGGCGGGACCGGATCCTTTCAAGGAAAACTGGTGCGCCCTGGCCTCGCGCCATTTGAGCGAACGTTTCGAGACTCCCGATCCTGCCGCCAACCCATGAGCCTGACTTATCTCGAAGCCATCCGGGAAGCCCAAGCCAAAGCCTTGGCCGACGATCCGCGCGTGTTTATCTACGGCCAGGATGTAGGCGATTTCGGCGGCGCGTTCAAAGCGACCAAGAACCTCGCCGCGGAATTTCCCGGACGCGTGCTCGACGCCCCGATCAGCGAAGACGCGATAATCGGCGCGGCCATTGGCGCAGCCATTGAAGGCTTTCGGCCGATTGTGGAAATGCAGTTCGCCGATTTTTCTACGCCGGGCTTCAATCAGATCATCAATCACGCGGCCACGCTTTATTGGCGGACGAATGTTCCGTGCCCGATCACCGTCCGTTTGCCCTCGGGCGGAACTTCCGGCAGCGGCCCCTTTCACAGCCAGAGCATGGAGGCAATTTACGCGCATTATCCTGGATTGATCGTCATGACGCCAGCCACGGTGGAGGACGCTTACAGCATGTTGCTGGAGGCGGTGGCCATTGATGATCCGGTCATCTTTTGCGAGCACAAATACTTGTATTACCATCTCAAGGCCGAGTGCCTGCCGACGGAGGCGATGCCGGTGGGCAAAGCGCGCATTGCCCGTGCGGGACGTGACCTGACCATCGTGGCTTACAGCGCGATGCTGCACGAGGCCCTGGCCGCGGCGGAGGAGATGGCCGGCGAGGGCACGGAGATCGAAGTGGTGGATTTGCGCACCATCAAGCCGCTGGATACAGACACCGTTGTGGCCTCGGTGGCGCGCACGGGCCGTTTGCTGTGCGTGGGCGAAGCCTGGCCGTGGGGCGGAGTCACGGCGGAAGTCATCGCCCGGGTGGCCACGGAAGGTTTTGATTTGCTGGACGCGCCGCCCCAGCGCCTGAATGCCAAAGACACGCCGATTCCCTACCATCCAAACCTTTGGTCGGTGCATCGGCCCACCGCCCGCAGCATCGTGGCTGCGGCGCGCAATTTGTTGCGAATGTAACCATGAAGCAAATTCCCATCATCATGCCGCAACTGGGCGAGTCCATCGCCGAAGCCACCGTCATCAACTTTTTGATCAAGGCGGGCGAGGAAGTGGCGGCCGACCAGGACATCATCGAAGTGGAAACCAACAAGGCGACCATGAACGTCTCCTCGCCGGGCAGGGGCATTGTCCGCGAGTTTAAAGCCAAATTGAACGAGAGCTATCCGGTCGGCGCGGTGCTGGGTTATGTGGAAATCTCGGTCGAGGAAACGCGCCGCCTTGGGCTGGATCAACCGGCGCCTGAAGATGCCCAAGCCCCCCCCAACGGCGGCAGCGGCGCCAAAACGGGCGACACGGAGAGGAAACGCAAGGTGGAACCGACGGTGCGCGGTTTGCCCGTTCCGGCTCATGCCGCCGGCGCGAGTTACATGTCGCCGCGAATGAAAGCGCGCATGGACGAGTTGGGCCTGCACGCGGCGGACCTGGCCGGCGTGGCTGGCAGCGGGGCCGCAGGGCGGGTGACCATTCAAGACTTCGAAAGATTTCTGGCCAATCTGGAAAAGCACAAGCTGACGAGCGCTTCGACCATGCGCGTGGCGGTGGCGGATGCGATGCGGCGCAGTTGGACCCGGCCGATCGCCACAGTGGCGCTGCCCTGTTCGTTTGAGGCTCTGCTGGCCCATCGAAAAGTCAGCCAGCCGAAACCCGGGCCTGCCCTGTATGCCTTGCGCGCCCTGGCGATTGCCCTGGCCGAGAACAGCGCCGTCGCCGGACGGCTCATCGGCAATAAAATCGTTCATCCGCCTTCCATCGACCTCGGCTTCGCCGTCGAAGCTGAAGAGGGCGTGCTGGTGCCGGTGCTGCGCAAAGCCGATGCCCACCCGCTGAGCGAATTGGTCGGACGCTACAACGAACTGGTTGAACTGGCCCGGCAGCGGCGGCTGCCCAACGACGCGACCGGCGGTTCCATTGCCACGGTGACGAATTTTGGCACCTTCGGCCTGACTTGGGCCACTCCAATTCCGCTGCCTGAACAAACCCTGGTGCTCGGTTTGGGCGCGGGCAAGAAAGTCCCGCACTGGGACGAAACGAAAGCGCAATTCGTTCCCGTGACCGAGGCAAATCTGACCCTGAGTTTTGATCATCGGGTGCTGGACGGCGGCGCGGCCGGGCGCTTGCTGTCCAGAGTCGCCGCGCTTTTGCAGGAGCCGGAGAAATTGTAGGCGGGGCCGTCCGTTTTTGTTTTTAATTGCCGTAACCAACCGTAACGAACCGTAACGAACCGTAATGACCGCAAAAGAACAGGATAGGATGATAGTCTGAACATTTTCTGGACTCGGCAGACCGAATTGGGAGCCAGACGGGTGCGGACGCGGCTTGCCAGCAATGGGGCTGCCTGTGCCTTTCTGTTGCTCGATTGGAATCGGCGGCAGGATGAGCGAAAAGGCGGCTTATGGGTTCTCTCCGGGACAGAAGGCCATCACACTCAAGGGCGGCAGGGTGAACGAAGCGGAGAAGGGCTGGTGATGAGATGGATGTTGCTCCGCGTTTATTCCTCCGAAGTTGCCCTGGTTGCTTCCTCCGTAAAAGCCAGAGTCGGAATTGATGGCTTCGCGCCAGAAACCACCCACGGGCAGGCCGAGGCGATAGTTTGGGCGCGCGACGGGCGTCAGGTTGAGGACGACGGCCACCCGCCGGGCGCCATCGCGGCACTGGCGCACAAAGGACAGCACGCTGTTGTCCGTGTCGCTGCAGTCGATCCAGAAAAAGCCTGAATCATCGTAATCAGCCTCCCACAGCGCCGGCTCGCCGAGATAAAAGCGGTTCAAGTCGCGCACGAACCGCTGCACGCCGCGATGGTAAGGGCCGGCCTCCAGCAGCCACCAATCCAGGCCGGCATTGGCGTCCCACTCGGAGGACTGGCCGAATTCGCAGCCCATCATGAGCAATTGTTTGCCGGGGAAAAAGCATTGATAGCCCAGCAGCGCGCGCAGGTTGGCGAATTTTTGCCATTCGTCGCCCGCCATTTTGCCGATGAGCGAGCCTTTGCCGTGGACCACTTCATCATGCGAGAGGGGCAGGATGAAGTTCTCGTGATGGTGATAGAGCATGGCGAAGGTCAGGTCGTTTTGATGATATTTGCGGTGGACGCCCTCGCGGGAGAAGTAGGAGAGCGTGTCGTGCATCCAGCCCATGTTCCATTTAAACGTGAAACCCAGACCGCCCAGATAAGGGGGACGGGTCACCAGGGGCCAGGCGGTGGATTCTTCCGCCACAGTGACGACGCCGGGATACTCGGTCTGCACCAGATGGTTGAACTGTTTCAAAAAGTCCACGGCTTCGAGGTTTTCCCGCCCGCCATATTTGTTGGGCAGCCATTGGCCGGGCTGGCGCGAGTAATCCAGATAAAGCATGGAAGCGACGGCATCGACGCGCAAACCGTCAATATGGAATCTGTCGCACCAGAAAAGGGCGTTGGCCAGGAGGAAATTGCGCACTTCATGGCGTCCGTAATTGAAAATCAGCGTGCCCCAGTCCTGATGCGCGCCTTTGCGGGGGTCTTCGTGCTCGTAGAGGGCGGTGCCGTCAAAGCGCGCCAGCGCCCAGTCGTCCCGCGGAAAATGGGCCGGCACCCAGTCCAGCAGCACGCCGACGCCCGCCTGATGCAGTTGGTTGACCAGAAATTGAAAGTCTTCCGGCGACCCAAAACGGCTGGTCGGGGCGTAAAATCCCGTCACCTGATAGCCCCATGAAGGATAAAAAGCGTGCTCGGCCAGAGGCATGAACTCGATGTGCGTAAAGCCCATGTTCTGCGCGTAAGCCGTCAATGGTTCGGCGATCTCGCGGTAGCTCAACGATTCCATCTTGTTCTTTTTCATCCAGGAACCGAGATGCACTTCGTAAATGCTCATCGGGGTGCGGAATGGGTTGTGTTCCCGCCGTTTCTGGAGCCAGGCCTCGTCGTCCCAGTCAAATTTCTTGCCGGCCCAAACAATCGCGGCATTTTTGGGCGCGACCTCAAAAAAGATGCCGTAAGGATCCGTTTTCAACGCCAATGCGCCCGTGCGCGTTTTCATTTCGTATTTGTAATGGGCGCCTTCGCCCACACCGGGAATGAAAAGCTCCCAAACCCCCGAAGCGCCGAGCGAGCGCATGGGATGGAATCGCCCGTCCCAACGGTTAAAATCGCCCACCACGCTGACCCGTTGCGCGTCCGGCGCCCACACGGCGAAACTGGTCCCCTTCACGCCGTCGATGGTGCGGAGGTGAGCGCCCAGTTTGTCGTAAATGCGGTGTTCATTGCCCTGGCCGAAGAGATACAAATCGGTTTCTCCTACGGTGGGCAAAAACGAATAAGGATCGCGCGATTGGACTTTGGCGCCGTCCTGTTCGGTGATGAGCAGGTCATAGGCGTAAACCGCTTTGGCCTGGGCAGTGGTCCCTTCAAAAAGCCCGGGGCGGATTTGTTGCAAACGGAAGCGCGGCTTGCTTTTTTCATGAGTCGGGATGATCTCGACTTGGGCGGCGCGCGGCCAAAAAACCCGCGCCACCAAACCGGCGCCATTGCCCAGCAGGTGCATGCCCAGAAACTCATGGGGGGAACGATGCCGAACCTCCACCAAACTATCCGCCTCTGCCTTCGTTAAAATCATGAGGGAGGCAGGCTAACATGAAATCGGCGAAAGACACGGAAAATGAAGCCGATGTTTTAAGAGGCTGTTTCGTGGCCGGCAGCGGGCTTGCGTGGAGTCCCGGCGCCGCGCGTGAACCGCAAATGATTCTTGTCAAGCGGCCTTTCCGCGACTATAATTACCCGATTAGAAACGCAGAGCCGGAATTTGCCGTCCGGGTGTCTCGAACTTATTAACCATTGAACAAAATCATTCGAAAACATCGCAAAAGCTTTGGTATGGACATTCGTTTTTCGGCGAAAACAGGCCGGATGAAGGTGTGGTTTGCCCGCCCGCTCAAGTTCCTGGCCTGTGGGAGCGGTCTTTTGGTCCTGCTCGCATGGCAGGTTGCCGCGCAGACCAACCCGCTGGTCGTCAGCACGGTGGCCGGCCTGGCAAATTTTGGCAGCGCGGATGGCATCGGTTCGGTGGCGAAATTCCTTCTGCCGACCAGCGTGGCGGTGGACGGCGCGGGCAACGTCTATGTGGCGGACGCGGACAACGACACCATTCGAAAGGTCACGCCCGCCGGCGTGGTGTCCACCCTGGCAGGGACGGCGCAAATGCGCGGCACCAACGACGGGACGGGGAGTGCCGCGCTGTTCTATCATCCTCAGGGTGTGGCGGTGGATGGGGCGGGCAACGTCTATGTGGCGGACTCTTATAATTACACCATTCGGAAGATCACAAGCAACGGCGTGGTAACGACGATAGCGGGACAAGCCGGCAATTGGGGATCCAGCAACGGACCCGCGACAGGTGGAGCACAATTTCTATATCCGTACGGAGTGGCCGTTGATGGTTGGAGCAACATCTATGTGGCGGACACCGGCAACAGCCTGATTCGCGAGATTACCAATGGCAACGTGATGACGATCGGGGGCAGTGCCAGTCCGGCATTTTCCTACCCCTACGGCGTGGCGACCGACAGCGCGGGAAATGTTTATGTGGCGGACAGTGCCCACAACCTGATTCGCGAGATTACCAATGGCAACGTGATAACGATCGGGGGCAGTGCCAGCCCGGGGTTCTACTACCCAACCGGTGTCGCGGTGGACAGTGCCACGAATGTCTATGTGGCTGACTACGGCAATCAGATCATCCGCGTCATCCCTCCCGACGGAGTCGTGTACACGCTTGCCGGGGAGTTGGATTTATACGGCGATAGCGATGGATTTTATGGTGACGGAACATTTAAATATCCGTGGGGCGTGGCGGTGGACAGCGCGATGAATGTGTATGTGGGCGATTCCGGCAATAGCAATATTCGAAAAATTACACGCCCCTCCGATGTGCTTTCGACGCTGGCTGGTCCTGACGAAAGCTACGGGGTCAACACGGACGGCCCCGAGGGCCAACCGCGGTTCAACCAGCCAAACGGGGTGGCGGTGGATGGCGCGAGCAATCTGTATGTGGCGGACGCGCTGAACAACTGCATCCGGATGATAACCCCGGCAGGAACAGTCACCACTTTGGCCGGATCAATAAATGGATACAGCGGCAGCGCGGATGGCACGAACACCAGCGCAGAATTCAACAATCCGACCGGCCTGTGCCTCGATGCCGCGACCAATATCTACGTGGCCGACTATGATAATTCGACGGTGCGAAAAATCACGCCGACCAACAATGGCGACTGGGTCACGACCACCATCGCCGGCCAGGCCGAAGTGACGGGCACCAACGACGGCACCAACGCCCTCTTTTGGGGTACCTACGCGGTGGCTGTGGACAGCGCAACGAATTTGTATGTGACGGACAACGGCAACAAGCTCGTTAGAAAGATCACGCCAAGCGGCACGAACTGGACGGTCAGCACTTACGCCAGCGGGTTTAATACCCCAAACGGAATCGCCGTGGACAGCTCCACCAACGTGTATGTGGCCGATTCCAGCAACAATCTCATTTACAGTGTTGCGCCAAGCGGCGTGATCACGCCCTTCGCCACCAGCGGCGACGCGCTTTACAATTCCCCGGAGGGAGTCGCGGTGGACCGCGCCGGCAATGTTTATGTGGCCAGTACGGGGACCAATACGATCCTAGGGATACCCCGCGGAGGCGCGCTCGTGACCAACATCGCGGGGGCAGCAGGGCTGACGGGCAGTGCCGACGGGCTTGGCACCACGGCGCAATTTGACTCCCCCATCGGCCTGGCGGTGGATGCTTCGGGCAACCTGTATGTGGCAGATTCCCTTAACAATACAATCCGCAAAGGCGTGCCAGCATACACGCTCACAGTGAGCGCCTCGCCGAGCAATGGCGGCACGGTCGGCGGCGGCGGAACATTCGTATCGGGCAGCACAAATACCGTGACGGCCACAGCCGCCAACGGCTTCGTATTTACCAACTGGACACAGGGCGGAACGGTGGTAAGCACGTCATCAAACTATCCTGTCATCCTCACCAGCAATGTGGCGCTTGTCGCCAACTTCCTGCCGCTTTACACAGTCACGGTAAGCGCCTCGCCGGACAACGGCGGCACGGTCAGCCCTGGCGGGACCAATGTGGCGGGGAGCACAATCACCGTGACGGCCACGACCAACAACGGCTACGCATTCGTCAACTGGGTGTCGAACGGCGTCGTGACGGTTTCAACGACCAACTACACGTTTACCTTGATTACCAACGTCACCCTGGTCGCGAACTTCCTGCCGCTTTACACAGTCACAGTGAGCGCCTCGCTGACCAATGGCGGAACAGTCAGCCCTGGCGGGATCAATGTGGCGGGCAGCACAATCACCGTGACGGCCACCAACAACGCCGGCTACGCATTCGTCAACTGGATGTCGAACGGCGTCGTGACGGTTTCAACGACCAATTACACGTTCACCCTCGCCACCAATGTGACGCTGGTCGCGAACTTCCTGCCGCTTTACACGGTCACGGTAAGCGCCTCGCCGGGCAACGGTGGGACGGTCAGCCCTGGAAGAACCAATGAGGTGGGTAGCACAATCACCGTGACAGCCACAAACAACAACGGGTATGCATTTACCAACTGGACGTCGAACGGCATCACGACGGTTTCCACGACCAATTACACCTTCACCCTTGCCACCAATGTGGTGCTCGTCGCCAATTTCGTCCCGGCTTACAGAGTAACAGTGAGCGCCTCGCCGGCCGGCGGCGGCACGGTCAGCCCGGGCGGGACATTCGCGGCCGGCAGCACAATTACCGTGGCGGCCACGAACAACAACGGGTACGCGTTTACCAACTGGACGCAGGGCTCAGTAGTCGTCAGCACGTCATCCAGCTACAGCTTCACCCTTTCCAGCAACGTGACGCTGGTCGCGAACTTCGTGGCGACGTCCTCGCAAATCCAAGTCTCTTATGAGACAAACGCCATTGCCGATCGCCAGACGACCGCCGTGAATTTCGGCAGCGCGCTGGAGAACCAGCCAGGGCCTGCCATCACCTTCACGGTGACGAATCCGGGCGGCGAGACATTGGATTTGACAAATATAACGGTGCCTCCGGGCTACTCTCTCAACACAAATTATCCAACGAATATCGTCGCCGGGAGCAACGGCACGTTTAGGGTGCAACTGACCACGAACGCGATTGGCTCGTACTCCGGCGGGATCACCATCACCAACAACAGTCCCGACGACAATCCTTTTTCCTTCCCGATTACCGGCCGGATAACCGGCAGTATTATTGCCCTGGGCGGCAATCTGGTATTTGGCGTCGTGCCGGTCGCCTCATCGGCGCAGCGCGTTTTGACGATCAGCAACGGCGGCAACGCGCCTCTGACCGTCGGCGGAATCATCTACCCGGCTGGATTCACCGGCGCGTTTTCGAACACAATCGCGCCCGGCGGTTCAGCCAGCGTGACGGTGACGTTCTCGCCCCATACGCCCACGAACTTCAGCGGCACGGTGACGGTCAACTCGGACGCAACCGGCGGCACGAATGCGATTGCCATTTCAGCATTCGGCGCAAACGCCAATTTGCTTTTGACCATTATCACCAACGGCATAGGTAGCGTGACGCCAAACGATGCCAGGTTGCTAAAGGCGGGCACGAAATATACTCTCAAGGCGGTCGCCGGAGGCGCGGATGTCTTCGCTGATTGGACAGGCAGCATCAATTCCACCAATAACCCGCTGACCTTCGTCATGGCGACAAACACGATACTCGAAGCCAATTTTATCCCCAATCCGTATCTGGGTTTTGTCGGGACGTATAACGGACTTTTCTGGGCCGCGAATGTGGGTATCGCCGAGGGAAACGCGGGGATGCTCAAGGGGTTGACAGTGACCTCCAAGGGAATTTACAGCGGCTCGCTCCTGCTCAACGGCGCGAGTAAAAGCATTGGCGGCAGCTTCAGCGTGGCTGGCCAGGCTGGCAGACCCGTTGCATTCGGCAGCCCGGAGGGAACTGTGGAGCTGGCAATGACATTGACTTCAAACGGTCCCGCCCCGCAGATAACAGGCACGGTTTCCGGGAGCGGTTGGACGGCCACCAATTTGATTGCCGACCGGGCCACCAATACCCTGTCCCCGGCGGAGTACACCCTGCTCATTTTGCCCGACACCAATGCCTCGTCGCCCGGCGGCGACGGTTATGCCTTGATAACAAATAATCCGGGCAACGGCAGGAATGTGGCCACGGCGGCGGCCAAAATCGCCGGCGCGCTGGCTGATGGCACTGCCTTTAGTCAATCGGTTCCCGTTTCGCAAGACGGCTACGTTCCCATTTACGCCAGTCTCTATGGCGGCAAAGGCTTGCTCCTGGGCTGGATCAATCTGGAACCCACCAACGATTCCGGCGGCCTGTTCTGGGTTCATCCCGGCCGCCCGGGCTTGTTCACCAGCACGTTCACCGCCAGCAACCAAATCCAGCTTTCGCCGTGGACCAACCTCCCGGCCTCCACCACGCTCCCGACCAATTTGGTCGTTCTTGAGATGAGTGACGGCATCGTTACCGGGTCGAACGATTTAAGCATCATAATCAGCAACAACTTCAAATTGGGCATGGAGTCCGGTCCGAGCAATTTGAGCGTGAGCGGATCATTAAATCCCAAAACCGGCCTGTTGACCGTGACCATCGGCAGCGGAGCATCCAAAAGGACCGGCTACGGCGTGCTGCTGCCCAATGGAACCAACAGTGGAGGCTTCTTCCTGGGCAAGACCAACGCCGGAGCCATTATCCTGCAGCCATAATGCAGCAATGATCCAAACGCTTCAGGTGTGCCGGAAGGTGAACGCCTTGTGCGAAGCCCTGGCGCGGCCAGCATGCAGCAAATGATTCTTGTCAATCGTCAAGCCCGTGCCTATATTGTTTAACATGTGAACCGGAATTTGCCGTCCTGGTGTCACAGTCCTTTAAACCATTGAATTAAATCATTCGAAAACAGCCCAAAAGCTTCGTTATGAACATTCGCTTATTCGCGAACACAGGCGGAAGGAAGGCTTGGTTCGCCCGCCCACTCAAGTATCTGGTCTGTGGAAGCGGCTTTTTTGTCCTGCTCGCATGGCAGGTTGCCGCGCAGACCAACCCGCTGGTCGTCAGCACGGTGGCCGGCTTGGCAAATTTTGGCAGCGCGGATGGCATCGGTTCCGCCGCGAAATTCCTTCTGCCGACCAGCGTGGCGGTGGATGGCGCGGGCAACGTCTATGTGGCGGACGCTGACAACGACACCATTCGAAAGGTCACGTCCGCCGGCGTGGTGACCACCCTGGCAGGGACGGCGCAAACACCCGGCACCAATGACAGCCCGGGGAGCGCCGCGCTGTTCTATCATCCTCTTGGTGTGGCGGTGGACAACGCGGGCAACGTCTATGTGGCGGACTCTTATAATCACACAATTCGCGAGATCACAAGCAGCGGAGTGGTATCGACGATAGCGGGACAGCCCGGCATTCCCGGCTCCAGCGGTGGATCCGCGAGGGGTGGAGCGCAGTTTCGATATCCGTACGGAGTGGCCGTTGATGGTTGGAGCAACATCTTTGTGGCGGACACCGGCAACAGCCTGATTCGCGAGATTACCAATGGCAACGTGATGACGATCGGGGGCAGTGCCAGTCCGGCATTTTCCTACCCCTACGGCGTGGCGACCGACAGCGCGGGAAATGTGTATGTGGCGGACACGTTCAATTTCCTTATTCGCCGCATTACGCCTTTGGGTGTTGTGAGTACAATGGGTGGCAGTGCCAGCCCGGGGTTCTCCTACCCAACCGGCGTCGCGGTGGACAGTGCCACGAATGTCTATGTGGCTGACTACGACAATCAGATCATCCGCGTCATCACTCCCGGCGGAGTCGTGTCCACGCTGGCCGGGGAGCTGGGCTTATACGGTGATGGCGACGGAGTTTATCCCCAAGCAGCGTTTCACTTTCCGTGGGGGGTGGCGGTGGATAGCGCGACGAATGTGTATGTGGGCGATTCCGGCAATGGCAATATTCGCAAAATTACACGCCCCTCGGATGTGCTTTCGACGCTGGCTGGTCCTGACGAAAGCCAGGGGGTGGAAGGACCGGTTGACAGTCCCGCGGTCATCCCGCGCTTCAACCAGCCCAACGGGGTGGCGGTGGACGGCGCCAGCAACCTGTATGTGGCGGACACCGCCAACAACTGCATCCGGGAAGTGACCCCGACGGGACTGGTCAGCACTTTGGCGGGATCCGTCAACGGGGTCGGTGGCACCAACAACGGCCTCAACAACAACGCGGAATTTTATTATCCCAGCGGCTTGTGCGTCGATGCCGCGACCAATATCTACGTGGCCGACTACTATAATTCGACGGTGCGGAAAATCGCGCCGACCAACAATGGCGGCTGGGTCACAGCCACCATCGCCGGACAGGCGGGGGTCTACACCTTCGTCAATTCCACCAATGGCGCCAATGCGACGTTTGACGGACCCTACGCCGTGGCGCTGGACGGCGCGACAAACCTGTATGTGACAGACCTCGGCAACATGGCCGTTCGGAAGTTGACTCCGAGCGGCACGAACTGGGCAGTCACCACTTACGCCAGCGGCCAATTTAATAATCCAAGAGGAATCGCCGTGGACAGTTCCACCAACGTGTATGTGGTCGATTCCAGCAACAATCTTGTTTACAGAATTGCGCCCGGCGGCGCGGCCACACCCTTCGCCACCAGCGGCGACGGGCTTTACAATTCCCCGAAGGGAGTGGCGGTGGACAGCGCTGGCAATGTTTATGTGGCCAATACGGGCGCCAATACGATCCTGGGGATACCGCGCGGAGGCGGACTCACGACCAACATCGCGGGGGCGAACGGGTTGACGGGCAGCGCCGACGGGCTTGGCGCCGCGGCGCAATTTGACTCCCCCATCGGCCTGGCGGTGGATGCTGCGAGCAACGTTTATGTGGCGGATTCCCTTAACAACACCATACGCAAGGGAACGCCTGATACCGCGCAAACGGTTGTGCTGACACTGACCACCTCACCGGACGGGCTTCCGCTTCAGGTGAACGGCGCAAACTACGCCTACACTCCGCAGGTGTTTGCCTTGGCGACGAACAGCACCAACACGGTGACGGCCGCAGCCACCAACGGCTACCTGTTCGCCGATTGGACGCAGGGCGGGACAGTAGTCAGCATGTCATCAGGCTACCCCTTCACGCTCAGCAGCAATGAGGCGGTGGTGGCAAACTTCGTGGCGGCGGCTCTGCCGTTGCTGTCCATCAGCCAGTCCAACGGCGTGACGTTCCTGTATTGGACAAACAGCGGCGCCAGCTTCGCCCTGGAATCCGCCACCAATCTCAATCCGGCGGTTTGGGCGGTGGTGACCAACGCCACCAATCTTTCCGGCGGGGTCTTCACCGTGAGCAATACCTGGCCGGATCAAAAGCGATTCTTCCAATTGAAATCACGGTGAGTTGAAGCAGTCGAAACGGGCCGGATAAAACTTCCGCCTTCAGGCATGCCGGAAGGTGATGCGCGCCTTGCCCAAATCGTAAGGCGACATCTCGACATTGACCCGGTCGCCGACGCTGATGCGAATGAAGTTTTTGCGCATCTTGCCGGAAATATGGGCCAGGACCTCATGCCCATTCGGCAAAGCGACACGGAACATCGTGCCGGGCAGCACTTGGCTGACCGTCCCCTGCAGTTCAATTGGCTCTTCTTTGGCCACGCGATGATCGACGTTGTTACGCTGGTTTATCACAAGCGCCTGAGCCGGATGACTTGTTCATCATATAGATGCGCGTGGAAACTGCCTCTTTTTCGGCCCGAAATCAAGGCAAACTTTTGCCGCCCAAACGCTTTCCCGCCCCGGCATTCTTCAAGAAAGCGTGCGGACGGTTTGGACCCGGGTGATGAGCCACTTGCCGTCGATTTTTTGCAGGGTGAACTTCATGGCCTGCACGAACATGTCCTGCTCGCCCGGCACTTTGGCCACAACGGTGACATCCGCCTGGGCGGTGGTTTCTCCGGCTCCGACCGTCACGTTGATGTCCGGGAATTTGACCTTCAAATCACCCGCCGAATTCGCCGCCAGCACGGCTTGCACGATTTCGTCGCGGCTCATCGCGCCATGTTGCTGGCGGCCGGGAATGTCTATATCAATTTCAACATTGGTCGCGAAAAAGCTCCCCACTTTTTCCGCGCCGGCCAGGCGCGGCAGGCTGCCTTCCCCGGGCCGAACAGAGGCGGCCCGGGCCAGTTTCTCAAATCGTCCGGCAATGACTTTTTCCGGCGAAGGAAACAGGGCCAGCCAAAGCCACACCGCCAGCGCCAACACCGCCAGCGCCAGGATTGAACGAAGAACAGTTTTCAAAACAGCACCTTCCCCACGATTTGCCGCCGCGTCGCCCTGCCCTGATCATGAAGTTCCTGCGCCATCGACCGGTTGTCTCCGACGACATAGAACTCATTGGAGTCGACCGTGACAGGCCCGCTGTTCCAATCGCACGGGGCTTTGACATACGGTTCGTCAAGCGGGACTCCGTTGATGAGCAGTCGGCCGTCGGCAAAGGCCACCGTTTCGCCCGGCAATCCCACCACGCGTTTCATGTACATCACCCGCGGCGTGCGGTAAGACGCATTCGTCCTGCCGAGCATGATTCCCACCACGTCGCCGCGCCGCGGTTCATGCCTGCAATAGGCGAGGCGATTGATGAAATTGACCGCTCCATCCTTGTAGGTCGGCTGCATGCTGATGCCATCGACCCGGATGGGCAGCAGGACGAATTTGAAAACGACAACGCAGGTCACGACCAGGATGACGAGCCGCGCCAGGGTGAGTTTGGGATTGCGGCCGATGAAAGCGATGCGCAGCCAGCGCCCCAGGCGCGCCTGGCCCGGCTGAGGGTCTGATTGATCCTGGTTGATCATCGCCATTCCCAAATCTTACCAGCAAAAATCCACGGCAAACAAGCCCAAGCGCAACGCAGCCGCCGGGCAGGCGCTGGATCGTGGAGTTTTCCCCGCGCATCCCCTCCACCATGCCGGCGGTAGATGTCATCAATAACTTGAAGCGGTTGCGCGGGCTGGGCATAGTTTTGGGCATGGCGCAGAAATTAACGCTGGGACATTCGCCCGATCCGGATGACGCTTTTATGTTCTATGGGCTGGCTAAACACCTGATCCCCACCGGCGGCTTCGAGTTCGAGCATGTTTTGCAGGACATCCAAACCCTGAATCAACGGGCCACGCGGGGGGAGTTGGACATCACGGCGATCAGCATCCATGCCTATGCCTACGTCAGCTCGCAATATGCCCTGCTGCCGAGCGGGGCCAGCATGGGCGACGGTTACGGACCAATGATCGTGGCGAAGAAGACGTTCAGCCGAGCCGATTTGGCGCGGACAAAAATCGCCGTGCCCGGCACGATGACCAGCGCTTTTCTGGCGCTGCAACTCTGGCTGCAATTGCCGGCGGACAAGATCCAGTTTGTCGTTGTTCCATTTGACAGGATTTTCCGGGCGGTGCATTCGGGCGAAGCGGAGGCGGGCTTGATCATCCATGAAGGGCAACTGACGTGGCAGAAGGAAGGGCTGAAGGTTTGCCAGGACCTGGGCGCGTGGTGGAAGAAGGAAAACGACGGGCTGCCGCTGCCGTTGGGCGGGAACGTCATTCACAAGCGATTCCCGCCGGCGACGCGGTCAGTCGTTGCCCGGATACTGGCCAACAGCATCCAATTCAGTCTTGACCATCGGGCGGAGGCCGTGGCCCATGCCTTGCGCTACGCCCGGGACATGGGACATGAACTGGCGGATCAATTCGTCGGGATGTATGTCAATCATTGGACGCTGGATTACGGCGAGAAAGGCCGGGCCGCCATCGAACGCTTCCTCGGCCAGGCTTATGAGCGGGGACTGATTCCACGGCGGCAGGAATTGGAATTTGTCACGCAGGCTGAATTTTAGGCCGCCGTGGAAGAACTGCGTTTCGTACTTGGCCAGCTCCTTGTTGAGCTTTTTGACGTCGGCGTTTTTGGGCAGGATGGCCACCGTCCAGGCGGGACGGCGGGGAAACCGGTCAATCGCGTCAAAGAGCGTCCGGGCGCCGTCGGTGGAGAGGGCGCAATTGAGGGCGTCGGTGGCGCCAGCCCTGACGGAGACTTCCCATTCCGCCGGCGATAAGAATTCGTTGATGGGAAGTATCCTGTTACCCGGGGCGATCATCTTTGGGGCGTATTTGTCAAAGTGGCCGAGGTAATGATGGGATAAATTGATGGCCATCATCATGCCGATCATTTGGTTGAAGTAACCGGCCTGCTCGTTGAGGACGTCATCCTGCCAAAAGCGCGCATCGATCATCACCGGACACCGGAAGATGGAGTCGTCTGACGCCGTCCGCGCCAGGTTCTGCACGTATTGATCGAGGAAGCCCGGCTGAACCCGGTCGATGGCCTTGGCGTGGGCAAGATGATTGACAAGATCAATGAATCCGGCCGAGACCGAGACCTGGCGCAGCACCTTGCTCTCGTCGCGGCTGACGATGGGCGTGATCTGGGGCAGGTCCTGCGGCTGCAGGGCGATGGGTTGCGGAGCCAGTTGTTCGCCGAACTTCGCCGGCAGGGCCTCGGACAGATCGCCCCCCCGATCCAGCGCCACACTGAAGCCGCTGGGATAAGCCCGTTGCGGGGCGGCGTCCTGGCCGGGTGCGGACAGGGCGGCGGCAAGGAAAATGGCTGCGATTCTGGTTTTCATTCGCCAAAACAAACTTCCATCCGGGCTTTTTCACCCTGCGCTCAATCAGGGATTTTGCTGCAAGCATCGACGAGACAGTGTCACTAACAAGGAGCAGCATAACTTAAGTCACGCCCAACACAAGAACGAAATCGCCCCCCAGCCAAGCGCATCTCAGTTTCTTGCAAGAATATGACAAGGTTGGATTCTCGTCCCCTCGCCCCGCGCCAGCGGGGAGAGGGAAACGGAGAGGGGAATCGACTACGCGGCTCGGTTTTACTTCTGCGCCCCTAGAATCGTCAGGCATTCCATCATCGCCCTGCCGTTGTGATAGCCGCCCTTCCAAATCTGCGCCTTCTCGCCCGCGACACTGCCGTCAGCCTGGACCGTTTCAAACCACTCGCCATTCTTCCAATCGGTCTGATGCTGATCAATCCAGTCGTAAGTCTTTTCAAATATCTCCAGGTCCCTGGCCTCGTGCGTCAGGCGGTACATGTAAAGTGACGCCACACACGTTTCCGCCTGCGCCCACCAACTCTTGTTCACATCGGACGCCGGCTGATTGAAGCCGCCGCTGGTGAAACCCCCCCCCCGTTCATGGTCATAGCCGTACTTCAGCGAGTAATCGTACAAGGAACGGTACGTGTCAAGCAGAGGATAATTTGATATGCCCGCCGCGTCGCAGGCGTCGTTCAGCAGCCAGATGTTCTCCAGATCATGCCCGTAGGAGACGCGGGCATGGCCGTCAGTGAGGATCGGCTCCCAATTGCGCGCATACTTGTCCGTGCAGGCGCCCAGCCCTTTGCGCAGCACCGTGCTGCTCTGAATTGTAATCAATTCCAGCAGCCGCTCGCGGGCCAGGGGCGATTTGCACGCCCGGTAATAAGTCGTCATGGCCTCCAGCAAATGCAGGTGCGTGTTCATCAACTTGCGATCCGGCTCGCCCATGTAAGTGTTCCCCTCCGGCCCGGGCGTCCAATCCTCGTTGAACCATTCCAGATAGCCCCCGTAAATCTTGTCGTGCGACTTGGCCTCCAGGACGTTGAAAAGCTGATTCGCCAGATCCAGCGCCTCCTGTTTTCCCGAAGCCAGATAATACTCCGACAACCCGTACAAAGCGAAAGCCTGCCCGTACAGATGCTTGCCGCGCATGAGCTTGTCCTGTCCCGTGACATCCACCTCCCAGTAAAAACCGCCATTCTGCTGGTCCCACATCTTGTCCTTCAGAAACCGAAACCCCGAATCCGCCGCCGCCAGATATTCCTTCCCGCCGTATCCCAGCCGCGCGTAATGCGAATAAAGCCACACCATCCTGCTCTGCGTCACAATCATCTTGAGCGGCGCCCCGGCCTTGAGTTTTCCATCAATGTCATGATTGAGAATGTACCCGCCGTTCTTCTCATCCATCGTTTTCGGATACCAGAACCCCATGATATTTTGGGTCAGGTTCGACTCAATCCTGGGCCGGTAAATCGCCGCCACACCCGCCAAATCCTGTCCGGGAACTGGCCCCGCAGAGAATAGGAGCGTGACGGCCAATGGCCCCAAAATAGTGCTGATAAGTTTGTGCTTCATACAGTGCTTGCTTCCACAATTTTGATTTCCTCCGGTGTCAAACCATAAAGGTCATAAACTCGCTCGTCGATCTCGCGGTCCAGTTTCTCGATTTCCGCTTCGATGGCCGCAAGATCGGCGCTGCCAGCCTCGGCGGCAACGGCTTTCATCAAATCTCGGATGGAACGCAGATTGTCTCCGGCGTCAGGACTGAAATAAACCAGCGGCTCCAGAATATTGACCAGCAATGGATAAACGGCTTCCGGCTTCTTTCCCTTCGTCCATCTCTTCTGCCGCGAATGTTCCGCCAGGAATTGCCGCCAGCAGGCGTAGGTGAAGTGTTGGAGCGCCTCGTCCTTGAACGCCAGCCGCAATACCGCCATGGGACGCGCCTCGCCATCTGATTTTTCCGCGACGGAAGCGATGAGCATGAGTTTCCTGCCCTCTCGTTTCACGGTGATTTCGTGAACGAATCCCATGCGTTGCACGTCGTCAAACAGAATTTCCGGCGTCACCGCCGCCGCGAAATCTTTTTGCAGATAGTGGGCCAGATTGCAAGGGGTTCGATTTTTGTGGTGGACCTCCGTTTCCAAGACCAAAGGGATTTTTTGTCTCCTCGCTTCAGCAGACAGCCGCTCATCGACGAGCAATGCAATCTTGTCATGCTTGGCATTTTCATTTCGGTTGGGAAAATCAATCGATGCGATAGGCAAATTTTTGATGTCGCCAACTGATAATCTCGGAAATGATTTTGCGACCATCTTGTTCGAGATAAATGGAAAAACAAACGACAGAAGGCGCGAGTTAAGCAACCCCGTTACATACTTCATCGAAAGTTTTGTATCAGCTAAGGGATTTACGTTGAGAATCGTTTTGTAGTGACAATAAGTCTCTTCAACATAGCAAGCTTGAATCCTATAAGGCGGATGCCCAAGAATTTCGCGAATCAAGATTCGGGGCCCTTCAAGCCAATCCATTGTGCGGTAATCGTGCAGCCAAGGGCCATACTTAATCCATTCGCCTTTCTGACGGTTTATTTCGTAACGGTTTACATCGTTGCCAGCCAACTCTCGCAAATACTCAGGACCAGCCTTATGGTCCGCATGAAAAACTCGGTTTTCAATTTGCTCTGTCGAGTGCTTTGAACTGTTGTAAGCCTGGCAACCTAATGAGGCTCGTGCCAGAGATTCAAGCTTCGGAAATTGTGAAACGAGTCGTTCAATCAATGCCTTTTCTTGTCCAGTCAATCTTGTCTCCATGACGTAAGCAGGTGGATGACACCAGCTACTCTGCGCAACATGGTTTTGCTCCGCAGACTCAATATTGATTCCGGAAGGACGCCTTATAGCGACAAGATGATTTTTGCTTGCGCTTTTTTTCTCCAATAGTAACAAACAAGTATGAACATCGGCATCTTGGAACACTCGATGACTAAAAACCACAAGCTCTTGAATCGAAGCTTTCTCAAGGATGTATTGGCGCAATCGCGAAGTGTATTGAAGCGTTAGCCAAGGATTGGGAACGATGTATCCAAATTTTCCGCCCGGACGCGCGAGGTCAATGCCGCGTTGAATAAAGAGGTGGAACAGGTCGATTTTGAATTCAGCGACAGGGAGCGTTTCAAAGAAATCAATCGCGGTTTTGCCACAATTTTCCTCGTTCACGAGGACGTAAGGTGGATTGCCGAGGACAACATCGAAGCCGCCGCGTTTCATGGTTTCGGGAAATTCCTTTTGCCAATCGAACGCCGCGTCGCCCGCCACGGTTGTGTCGGCGATGAGCGAGTTGCCGCGTTTGAAATTCTTCGTCAGATTGGGCAGCAGGTTGAGCGGCCTGTCGCCGCGCCGTTTGCGCTCCAGCCGTTCGCGGAACGCATCGCGGTTCACGGCCATGTAGCGCAGCCACAGGTTGAGCTTCGCCACTTCCACGGCCTGCCGGTCAAGGTCCACGCCAAAGATGTTTTCGGTCAGCACATGGAGAGGCGCATCGAACACTTCCTCCGCCAGTGCGAAATCGGCGTCAAAGAGCGCGCCGTGGCCGTTGCGCTCCTTCTTGATCCGGCGGCATTCCTGATTGTAATCGTCATAGGCCTTGACCAGGGCATCGAAGGCGCGGAGAAGAAATGAACCTGAACCCATCGCGGGATCGAGCACCTTGATTTCCCCAAGCTCGCGGATTTTGGCCAGAGCACGCTTGAAGTTTTTGTAACCAAGCAGGGCTTTGGCTTCGCCAAGGATGGGTTTGATCTTTTCGCCGAGCGTATGCTCGACGATGTAGTCCACGATGTATTGCGGGGTATAATAGATGCCCTCCCTTTTGCGCAGTTCGTCGGTGTCCTCCATGACCACGCGGCCCCCGTCCTGCAAAAGTTTGTGCGCCAGGAACCGTTCATAGACCGCTCCCATCACGTCCGAGGACATCAGGCTGAAGTCGTAGCTGTAGAGATGGCGGAAGGCCAGCAACTCGCCTTGGCCGGATTCAAAGCCACACATGGCGGCCAGTTCGGGCGCAAGCGGTTCATGGCCGATGACAGCGGAGAGCGCGTCATTGTCAATTTCCAGCCCGTCGCAAAGCAGCGGTTGCTCGAACAACTCCGTGTTGAAATCGTTTTTAATTTCGATGAAGAGCGACTTGCGGATGATTTCGGCGAAGGTTGCGTCGGCGCGGGCGTAAAGGACTTCGTAATGGCTGTAGGTGCGGGCCAGCTTGTTGTATTCGACCAGCCGGCGCGTTTCCAACATCCGGCAGAAAATGAAACGGTCGAGCAGTTGCTGGCTGGCCAGCGTAATGTCTTCGAGGGTGCGGTTCTGATTTCGCAAGGCAAAGCCGTTCGCAATCAGCAGCCGCCAGCGCTTCAGGTCCGCCAGAAATTGCTGGTCGAGGCCCGCTTTTTTCTGCTGGTCGTACAGTTCGTCAATGCGATTGGCGTTGAGGTTCTCCAGCCCGAGCAATTCCCACAACTCATCCCGCCGTTGCCAGAGGTCTTCCAGCTTGAACGAGAAAGTGGGGATGGTTTCGTTCACCCGGATGAAGTTAAGCTGCGCGAAATTCGCCAACAGAATCCAGACGACGGGCCGCTCCATTTTCGTGACTTCGGGGCTGAGGCGGTAATTCTGGATGTACCGCATGACCTGGTCTCGATGCTTCTCAAACAAACTCGCAGTCCGGCAATCCAGCAGGCTTTTCGCTTCCACGAATATGAGCGGGCGGTCGGACTTCAGCAGGTAATCCACCGAATCGCCGAGAATCTTGAATTCGCGGACGTAGCCTGTGTTCGGCAGATAACCGAGCGCGTGGAAAAGCGGTTCAAGGAGCAGCGTCTTGGTCGCTTCTTCAGGCTCCTGCTCGCCAAAACCGGAGACGCGCAATTGTCTGGCGGTGGCAATTAGAGCCTCCAGCTTTATGTTGAAATCCTCCTTGTTCATTGGCCCGGCGGTCGCCATGCTTCATCTATTGGTTGTCGTGCCATGCTTCGAGAATGCCGCCCTCAGCCCATTTTTGTCAATCAAGCACGCCGCATGAGTTTCAAACCAGAATTTCCAGTTTAGGCACACTCCACCTCGATGCGGGTGAACAACGCCGGCTTCTTGAGCCGCGTCCGCACTTCTTCCGCTCTCGCCGTTTCGAAAAATCCTTCCAGCGCCTCTTTGAGATTGGCCAGCGCCTCCTCTACCGTATCGCCCTGGCTCGCAATATCCAATTCCGGGCACAGGGAAACATAGCCGTCCTCTTCCGGATTCAGCACCGCGCTCAAAGTCATCGTTTTCATAAAGTCAAATTACGGCTTTATCCCGCCACAATCAATCTTCGTGGTGAAATTCAGTTGCAGCCTGCCGCGCTGAATCGTGCAAATCCTGTCAAAAACCTTTGCGCCTTTCCAGTTCGCCTGAGCCTTGGCGGCGGCGGATACCCTTGGCGACTTTACGTTGTTCATAAGTCTTTGCCAGGCAATCTCTTAAAAATTCTTTTAAATATCTGTTGACGAAACAATATGTTAACTGTATTGTTCTTCTAATGAATGACCAATTAAGGCCATGTCGGGCGCGAGGGGGGGCGAATCTTAATCGTAATCGTAATCTTAATCCCATGGCCTGCCTTCGTTTCGTGGTTGCTCCAAACGGGGCTGGGGGAATCGGATGGTCTGTCAACCGAATAGAGGAAATAATTTAAAAATGCCAAAAATGCCGAAATCCGTGCAAT
>JBKQUS010000071.1:0-23029 GCA_052325505.1 Limisphaerales bacterium | reverse complement strand
TTGAAAATGGCCTGATCCCGCCAATTAGCCAGCGACATGCCCGTGACGCCCAATTCGCGGCCCAACTCCTTGGCCGTTTTGCCGCTGGTGGCCAGCAGGCGCACCGCTTCTTCTTTGAACTCTTTGCCCTGATTGGTATCGGGAGGTGAGTCGCCTGCTGACGCCAGCCAATTGATCAGGAAATGCAGGAGAGCCATTGTTGTCGTCGGAATACACGAGGTTCTGGCAAACCCATCCGTCGTCGAGGCGCTGGCCGCTGCTAAGGCAGATGGAAAAGCGACGATCTGGATGCCAGAGCAGCTACGGACGCCAGACGTTTGCCGAGAGGAGAAGCTCGAGAGTAAATCCGAGCACGAATGTGTCCAGCGAGCAGATGCCAAAGTGGCTCACGACGAAATATTCGTCCCCGAGGGAGAGTTTATTCGGGGCACCAGTGCGAACGAGGAAGAGAGGCTGCTTGCATTGGGAAGTGTAGTGTTGCCTACTGAGAAGCCCCAACGGTCCATTCTTCTCGATTCATTTTTCATAGATAAGTACCCGGTGACAAATCGGCAGTTCTTGGAATTCATGCGGACCAGCGGATATGAGGTGGAGGGGGTAGCTCATTGGGGGACTTGGGCTCGGTACTTTTCCCCTGGTAAAGAGCTTCACCCTGTCGTGTGTCTGTCATTCCAAGACATGCTTGCGTACTGTGATTGGATTGGACGAAGACTTCCGAGTGAGGCGGAGTGGGAGAAGGCGGCGCGCGGAAAGGACGGCAGGATATTTCCGTGGGGCAACGAACTGGATCCCACCAAGTGCAACGTTATGAACGTCAGGCCTCACGCCTCGACCAAAGGTGCAACTTGTCCGGTCAACCTGTTTCCTCAAGGCGCCAGCCCTTACGGCTGCCTCGACATGGTCGGCAACGTGTGGGAAATAGTTCAAGACTGGTTCGACGTGCCTGCTAGAAGCGAGGAGAGTTATTACTCCAAAGCGCCGTTTCGGAATCCCAAGGGACCTTCTTTTGGGCTGGCCCATGTCATGCGAGGCGGCGCGTTTAGCACATGCATCGCAAACTGTCGTTGTGCTTTTCGAATCTGTTATGATTCCAGCACAAAGTTTGATCGGGTTGGTTTTAGAACAGCAAGGGACGGCTAAAACCATGAACGGTGCAGGGACTTGTTTTTGCCAATGGCCCATCCTCGGTCTGCGGCTGCCGGGATGAATGGTTTGCAGTTGCAACGTCAAAGGGTCATCAAAGGGCCTGGGAATTGGTGTTTGATCTACCCACGAACAAAAAGGCTGCTTTTTTGGCTCTTCAAACGAGGCAGCGTTCAAGTGTCAGGTCGCTTTTTAAACTCTCGCTTTTCTGCTGGCTCCGAGCATGTCAACCTGCTGCCGCGCCTCGCGCATTCCCTTTCCTGCCGCCGGAGAATTTCGGCTTTGGCCAGATGCAACGATTTCGAAGTACATACTCCCGAATTATTTTCACCTGGACAACACCTTTGTCCATGTGCCTGTGCCATGGTGAAACGCAAAAAGACAAAATCAGCCATGAAGAATAACAAAACCGCCAAAGCACGGCGCAGACCATTTCTCAATGACAACCGGTCCAATGGTAGGGCGGCGCTGCTGCGCCGCCGGGCTTGGAGGCCGCGCGGCAGCGCAGCCCTACCGGAAGAGCGGCAAGAAACGCTCTTCTGTCAACCGAATAGAGGAAATAATTTAAAAATGCCAAAAATGCCAAAATCCGTGCAATCCTCAGTTTTTGCAGGTTGGCTATCTCCCTCTTCTCCAGACACTTGTGGAAGAGAGCAGGAGAGAGGGGTCGTTTTCTCGATTCCCCTCTCCCTGTCCTTCTCCCCGCGGCGTGCGCGGGGCGAGGGGAGTCAGGGTTCGACGGAGTCTCACCCTTACCCGGGCTGGGCGTTCTTTCAACGCCGTCCGCCGTCCAAGGGCGCTGGCTCCCGCATAATGTTCCTTTGACGGTGCGCGGTGCTTCCAGTAGCATGGCAAGGCTCTGGAACTTCGGTTCAGGTGGGCAATATGCTGAATTTTATCATAAAGAAAATTGTCGGCTCGCAAAACGACCGGCAGGTCAAAAAAATGCGGCCGCTGGTTAAAAAGATCACCGACCTGGAAGCCTCGCTCCAGCCGTTGTCCGACGACGCTTTGCGCGAGAAGACCGCCGCCTGGAAGGCGGAATTGTCGCAGATCAAGGACGATCAGGAACTGGCCCGGCGGCTGGACGAACTCCTTCCGGAGGCCTACGCCGTGGTCAAGGACGCCTGCCGCCGGTTAGTCGGCCAGGAAATCATCGTGCGCGACCATTCGATGAAATGGGACATGGTTCCTTTTGACGTCCAGCTCGTGGGCGGCGTCGCCCTGCATCGCGGCAAGATTGCCGAAATGGCGACCGGCGAAGGCAAAACGCTCGTCGCCACCCTGCCGGTTTATTTGAACGCCCTGACCAGCCGCGGCGTGCATATCGTAACGGTCAACGATTACCTGGCGGCGCGCGACAGCGAATGGATGGGCGCAGTCTATAGATTCCTCGGCTTGACGGTGGGCTGCATCCTGCACGATCAATCGCCGTTCGAGCGGCGGGCGCAATACAATTGCGACATCACTTACGGCACCAACTCCGAGTTCGGCTTCGATTACCTGCGCGACAACGGCATGGCGACACGCCGGGAGGAGCAGGTGCAGCGCGGGCATTATTTTGCCATCGTCGATGAAGTGGACTCCATTTTGATCGACGAGGCGCGCACCCCGCTCATCATCAGCGGGGCGGCGGTCATTGCCGCGGACACCAAATACGACGAGTTCAAGCCGGCCATCGAGTCGTTGGTGCGCACGCAGGAAAAACTGTGCGCCCGCTACATTACCGAGGCGGAGGCGATCCTGAAAAAGCTGCATCCCGAGGACGGCTCCAATCCGCCCGAACCGGAAGCGCTGGAACACCAGGCCGGCCTGCTGCTCTATCGTGTCAAAATCGGCAACCCGCGTTCGCCGGGCCTGGCCAAGTTGCTGGAGAATCCGGAAAACATCCGCATGATGAACAAGGCGGAATTGGAACTGCACGCCGATCAATCCAAAAAGGCGCTCTACGCGGAGAAGGAGGAGCTTTTTTACGCCATCGACGAGAAAACCCACGAGGCCGACCTGACGGAGAAGGGACGCGTGGCAATGCGGCCCGGTGATCCCGATGCTTTCTTGTTGCCGGATTTGACGGTCACTTTCCATGAGATCGATTCCGGCACGGAGGATGTGCGCAAGCGCGTCGAAGCCAAAACCAAGGCCCAGTCTGATTTCGAGGTCAAGGCCACGCAGATTCACACCATCTCGCAGTTGCTCAAGGCCTACAGCCTTTACCAACTCGACGTGCATTACGTGATTGAAGCTGGCAAGGTGGTCATCGTGGATGAACACACCGGCCGCCCCATGTATGGGCGTCGATGGAGCGACGGGTTGCATCAGGCCGTGGAAGCGAAGGAAGGGGTGGAAATCGAGCGTGAAACCCAGACGCTGGCCACCATCACCATTCAGAATTATTTCCGCCTCTACAAAAAGCTGGCCGGCATGACGGGCACGGCGGAAACGGAGGCGCAGGAATTCCTCGATATTTACAAGCTGGGCGTGCTGGTCATCCCCACCAACAGACCTGTGGCGCGCAAAGACGCCAATGATTCAGTCTATAAAACGAAACGCGAAAAATTCAACGCCGTCATCAAGGAAATCACCACCATCCACAATCAGGGCCGCCCCATTCTGGTTGGCACTGTTTCCGTGGAAACCAGCGAGCAGGTGTCGCGCATGTTGAAACGGGTCGGCATCATCCATTCCGTTCTCAACGCGAAGTTCCACCAGCAGGAGGCGGAAATTGTCTCGCGGGCCGGCCAGCGAGGCTCGGTCACCATCGCCACCAACATGGCCGGCCGCGGCACGGACATCAAATTGGGCGAGGGCATCGCCGGCATAGGTGGCCTGCACGTCATTGGTACGGAACGCCACGAATCGCGGCGCATCGACCGGCAGTTGCGCGGACGCTGCGCGCGCCAGGGCGATCCGGGGTCGTCGCACTTTTTCATTTCGCTGGAAGACGACCTGATGCGGCTGTTCGGCTCGGACCGCATTGTCAAAGTGATGGAGAAAGTGGGTCTGGAGGAAGGGCAGGAGCTGGAGCATTTCATGCTCAACAAATCCATCGAGCAGGCGCAGAAACGCGTCGAGCAGCACAACTTCCAACGGCGCAAACGGACGCTGGAATACGACGATGTGATGAACAAACAGCGCGAAGTCATTTACGGCTTCCGCGATGAAGTGATCAACTCCACCGACGTGCGGGACCGGTTGATGGACGTCATGGAGGAAGTGGTCATCCAGCAGGTCGAGGCCCTGACTTCCGACACGTCCGACCCCAAGGAGTGGAACGTCCGGCCGCTAGCCGACTGGGTCAATCTGAATTTTCCGCTGGGCATTCCCGAGGAGGAATTGGTCAAGGCGGCGGCTTCGAGCAATGAATTGCCTGTTCCCGGTTCGGCCTTCGACGGCTTAAGCGCGGCGCAATTTGCCGTCTGCCGGTTCATCTGCAAGGCGACGCGGGATTCCTACGACTTGAAGATCAGTTTTGAAGATCCCACCGCGCTAAAATCGGTCGAGCGCTACACCATCCTCACGGCGGTGGACAAGCTCTGGCAGGAGCATCTTTACGGCATGGACAGCTTGCGGGACAGCATCGGATTGCGCGCTTACGGCCAGCGCGATCCGCTGGTGGAATACCAATCCGAGGCCTTCAAGGTCTTCGAGGAATTGATGGTCAATATTAAAACGGAAATCTGTCACAATATTTTCCGCAGCGCCTCCAGCGTGATGGCGTTCGACAAATTTCTGCGCAACATGCCGCAAAAGACCATTCACCAGGAGGAGTCCACTTTTGGAGGCGGCCAGGCGCCGCCCGCCCCCGCGTCCGGCGGCAAAAATCCCAGTGACATGGTCACCGAGGCGACCGACGCCATGGCCAAGGCCCAAGCCAAGGCCAAGCCAGTTCGGACCGGCCCCAAAGTGGGACGCAATGATCCTTGTCCCTGCGGCAGCGGGAAGAAATACAAACACTGCTGCGGCAAAAACGGCTGACTTGGTTCAACCGGGATGACTTTGCTGGATGACGGCGAGGCCTTTGAGCAGGTCCAGCGCGCGGGCCAACGCGGCATCGGCAATCACGGGCGGGGCGGGTTCATCCGGTGCGGCGATGATTTGGGAGCTTGTTTCAACTGAATCATCATCCGGGGATTCTCCGGTGCGGCGCTCGCGCACCAATTCAGCTTCATTAGTGGGGTGGTGCGCCGGCTCGTTGGTCGAAGAAATGTTGGAGTCCGCCGCGGACTGATTTTTGGCCGGCGCGGGCGGATGAAGAATTTTGTAAGGATCTTCGAGGTAGGCCCTTTCATCCGCCAGACTTTCCTCCACCGCGATGTCCGGCTTCAAACCGCCGGTCAGCGCGGTTCCATTGCCCAGCTTGATTTCACTGGAGGCGATGCGCAGTTTTTCGCCGTTACTGAGCGAAAAGTCCTTGAAAATGTTGGCCTTTCCCGCTGTCGCTCCGCCGAGGATCAAACCGATGTCCGCCTCCCGCAACGAGGCAGCCAGGGCCTCGGCCGCGCCGGCAGTTTGGGCATTGACCAGGATGGCCACAGGCCCGGCAATGGCATTGGTTTTTTTGGTGGCATGGGCCGAACCCGTGCCCCAGTCCAGCAAAGGTCGCTCGGAGTTCAGAAAGCAATCCGCCGCCGCCGCCGCCGCTCCGTAATCGTTCCCTCCGGCAAAACGCAGATCCAGGATGACGCCCTTGATTTTCGATTTGTTGGTCCGGACAAGGTCTTGCCAGGCGGCGCGCAGTTTTTCGGCAAGGCCGCCTTCGACTGTGCCGATTCGCAAATAGGCATAGGACTCATCGTAAACCGCCACCTTGCTCAATTGCATGGCGGCGGGCGGAATCGCCGCTCCGTTGGATTCCTCCAGTGTCACTTGCCCCGGGAACTGTTCGAGCAGGCCCTTGGCGGCGGCGCGATCCAGTTCCACCTGACTCACTCCGTCGAGATTGGAGCGGAGCAATTGGTACACCTCGTCGAAATTCGGCGGAGTGCCGGCCGAGTCGGCGTGGCAAATGGTTGCGGCAAGAAGAAAACAAAAGACAATATTTCGCGTATTCAAAGTTTCAAAGGTTGAGTGTGTGTTACAGCATCGGCGCCGGTCCGGGCAAGCCACTCCAGGGCCTTGTCCCCAATATCGCGCCGAAATTGCGCGCCGTCGAATCGAATCTTCCGCACCGCTTCGTAGGCCCGGTTGCGCGCCCCGGCCAATCCATTGCCCAGTGCCGTCACCCCCAGGACCCGTCCGCCGTTCGTCACAATCTGGTCCCCGGCCCGGGCCGTCCCGGCGTGGTAAATCTTTGTCTGCGGCAACCTGCCGGCTTCCTCCAATCCGCGGATCGGTTTGCCTTTGCCATAGGACCCGGGATAACCCGCCGAAGCCATGACCACGCAGACGGCGGCCTCCCTCCGCCAGCGAAGCGTCATTTTGTCCAGGCGCCGTTCCACGCAGGCTTCCAGCAATTCTGTCAAGTCATTTTCCAGGCGCATGAGGTAGGGCTGGGTTTCCGGATCGCCAAAGCGGGCGTTGAACTCCAGCACCTTCGGGCCGTCCTTTGTCAGCATGACGCCGGGATACAAAATGCCGCAAAAATCGATTCCTTCCTCCTGGCAGCCCTTCAACCACGGCGCAAGAATGGTTCTCTCGACTCCAGCCAGTTCCGCTTCGTTGAGGAACGGCGTCGGCGAATACGCGCCCATCCCGCCGGTGTTCGGGCCGGTGTCCTTCTCGCCAATCCGCTTGTGGTCCTGCGCGGTGGGGAACAAGCGCGCCGTGCGGCCATCGCACAGGGCATGAAGGGAAATTTCCATGCCTTCCAGCAACTCCTGGATGACGATGCGCCGGCCCGCCCCGCCGAATTTTCCGCGGACCAGCATATCCTCGATGGCTTGGGACGCTTCCGCCATTTCGTGGCAGATTAAGACTCCCTTGCCCAAGGCCAGCCCCTCGGCTTTCACGGCGCATTTGCCCTGCAACGAGGCGGCGAAATCCCGGGCTGCGTCGGCCTCGGAAAAATCCTCCGCCCGCGCTGTGGGGATGCCGTGCCGCGTCATGAAATTTTGCGAAAACACCTTGGACGATTCGAATTGGGCGGCCTTCTTATTCGGCCCCCAGATGCGGAAGCCGTTCTTTTGGAAAAGGTCAACGATGCCGAGATCAAGAGGATTATCCGGCCCGACCACGGTGAGATCGGGCTTGTTTTCATTGGCAAAGGCCAGCAGGCCCGGAAGATTGTCCGCCGCGATGTCCAGGCATTGGGCCGTCCGGGGCTGGCCGGCCAGCGGCTCGGCGGCGATGCCCGCGTTGCCCGGCGCGCACCAGAGTTGAGTCACCCGCGGCGACTGCGCAAGTTTCCAAACCAGCGCGTGTTCGCGACCGCCGGAACCGATGACCAGGATTTTCATGCCGCCCGGATTGAAGCAGGAAGCGGGCGGCTTGGCCAGTTTGAGTTTCTCCCAGTATGCGCTTGCCGCCATCCGGCGCTCATTGCATAAAGGAAGCGACATGCCCGGAACAACATCGCCCAGTCAGAGCGCGGAGGATTACCTGGAGCGGATCGATGCCTTGATCCAGGAGAAGGGCTACGCCCGGGTAGTGGACATCGCCTGGTCATTGGGTGTCAAACAGGCCTCCGTCACCAGCATGGTCCAGAAGCTGGCCGAACTCGGCTACCTCAACTATGAAAAATACCGCGGCCTGGTCCTGACAGACAAAGGGCGCGCTGTCGCCTGCCGCATCAAGACGCGCCACCAAACCTTGTCACGCTTTTTCTCCCTCCTCGGCCTTGATGAAAAAACCCAGCAACAGGACATCGAAGGCATTGAACATCACTTGAGCGCGGCAACGGTTGAAGTTCTGTCCAACCTCGCCCAATTCTTCGAAGACCATCCGGCCACGCTCAAAGCCTTTCGCAAATCTTCTAAATCCCCGAGGCGACTTTCCAGTTAAAACGTCAAAAACTTCCACGCCTGCACTTCGTTGCCAAAGCGCAGGACGAACCAATTCCCCTGAAAAGCCTCCTCCTCGGGCGCTTCTTCGCGGTAAAAATCCCATAGCTCCCGCCCGGTCGCAGGGTCCAGGCGGCGGATGTGGAAATAGACCGGCGCATCCGGCCGAGGTGAGTTGACCGCTTCGGCCAGCCCGACAAGCAACCCCATTCCCCCCTGGTTCGCGCTGACGGTATAGACGTATTTCCCGGACAGATAACTCCGCTGCCCGAGCTTTTGCACCTGCCAGAGAATCCTTCCCGAGCGCGGGTCCACCTTTAATATCACCGACGCCGTATTTTCGAACCTGATCTGCTCGGAGTACTGGATTTCCTCCGGGCTTGCCGCCGTCGTATCGACATAAAGCTGGCCGTCGTCGTCGAACTGCACCCGGCTGATGCCGATGCTGGTCAGGCGCCATTGCACCTGTCCGCCCGGCAGGGACAACGCTGTCAATACTCCTTGGTCAAAGAAGTAAAGGACCCCCGCCCGTTCTGCCGCGGGAGCCAGATGCCGGGGATTGTTCGTCACGAATTGCCCGCTGATCGGGTAGCTCAATTCCGTCTCGAAAAGCTTGTTGTTCTGTTTGTCGAAAACCGTCAAACTTTTTCCCGCCGTCAACAGATCAACGGTTTGCAGCGGGAAAAACATGGGCACGCCGGTGACGTCGCCCTTCCACTCCACGGGCGTGTCGGCCAGCCAGCGGCGCAACCTGACTTCATAGAGGCTTTCATCAATCGGTTTGACGCCGCCGGTTTGGTTGCGTTTGATGTCGTTGAAAACTTCCTCCTCTACGGCGGCCGCGCTGGTGGACGAGGTGGTCTTGTCATTGATGAGCGAGGGGCCGCGCGGCTTGATCGCCTGCACCCAGGTGACCTTCGGCTCCAGCAGTTTCACTCGCAACTCAATCAGGTTCTGCCCTGCGGAGAGGAATTCGCTGCTTACCGCATCCAGCGGCTTGTTGAACTTTTGCTCCTCGGTCGCCTGGGCCAGCAACACTCCCGCCGTCGGTTGCACGTTAGGCGGCAATTCATCCGGCATGGCGTGCTTTTGCGCGCGCGGGACCTGGATGTTCTGGCTCGAAATCTCTCCCGTAGAAAGGTCAATCCGCATGGCGATCCGCCGGGTTTCGCCTGTCGCCGACACCACCAGAAGGCTCGATTCCGTCGGCGTGAAGCTGACAAATTGTCCGGCGATTGGAACCGTCAACTTCACTTCGCCCGTCTTCTGGTCCAGGCGAATCACTTGGTCACCGGGGCACACCCAAATGCTCGCCCGGTCGGCCAGGACTTGCGGCGGGCGCGCGTTCTCCGATTCCCCCGGCAGGGACGTGGACCACAAGTCCTTTTCCGTGCGGAGATTGCGAACCATGACATGGTCCGAGCTGGCCAGCAGAATTTTTCCGTCCTCCAAAAACTGCGTGCGCCATCCGGTATCTGGTCCGGACAGTTTCATCGAGAAGGCCAGGCGCGGCTTCGAGCCGGCGAAGCTGTACCAACCCCAGGCGCCGAGCAGCCCGAGGATCAACACCAAGCCGAAGGCGAACAAGCACAATACCCAGCGCATTTGCCGCGCTTCGGCCTTGAATTTCTGCATCGATGGATTGAGGCCGGGTCCAGGCGTCTGCGGCCTCGGTATGTCTGCGGCCGGAGCCGCTGTTGCCTGGACACGCAGGCGCGCCTGCACTTTCGGTTGCGCTGCCAGTGTTTGCGCGATGATCTGGTTGGCCGCGTCGGTGCCGTCGGCGTTGCAAGTGGGGCAATTCACTCTGAACGGCATCGTTCCATCCTGCGGCTCGACCTCGAACGAGTAGCGCGCCCCGCAACCGCATTGGACTTTGATCGTCATTGTGGATTGAGCAAATGCACGCTGGGCGGGTAAGTCAAGTCGCGCGAGGCCTTTGGCCCGCTGCCCGTTACTTCGCCGTTGCGCCAAAGCAGGTTGCCGCCCACCTTGCCGTGATTGTTCCCCGGCTTCCGCCCATCCTCAGAAAAAACCTGTTGTGCCTTGTTTTTCGGGGCGGCATCGACCTGCGCGTCTGAAAGGATGATTGCGCCCGGATCATCATTGGTCGTTCGTCCCATGTAGTAGGCGTAGCTGATTTTCCGGCCGGCAAAGGATTCCCCCTCCGGCAGCGACGGGTCCTTGCTGCTGGGACAAATGAATATCTCCGTCGTCGTCGTGCTTTTCGGCACCAGCAAACTCAAAGGCTCGGCCGGCGTCCGGGCGTCCTTCAAAGCGGGAAAGGTCCCGTTGTTGTCCTTTTCGTAGATGCTCAGAGCGAGATACATCATTTGCATGTTTTTCCGGCAATTCGCCAGTGCCTTGTTCCGCGTTGAAGTGGTAAGCCCGCTTTCCATCATCACCGTCAGGATGATGAGGATCGTCAGCACGAGCAACAGTTCCAACAGCGAAAACCCGCCCGCCGCGCGGCTCCCCGCCAACAACTGCTTTCGGGAGTCGGTCACTGCGGGACCACGGTCACTTTGCCCAGCGCCGCGTCGTAATTCAACTTCATGCCGACGGGGACTTGGGGCAGTTTGGGAATGTACTGCTTTGTGACCAGCTCATTCAAGTCCTTTGGCAAACGGCCCTCCTGCACGTTGAAAAGCTGGACTTCTTGATTCAAAGCCGCGGTGTCGATGCCCTTGACAGCAGTTTGCTGGCCTTTGACGAGTGTTCCCAGATAGCCGTCATGGCTGGATGGACTGGCGCTCGGCGCCGGGGTGGTTGTGGAGGTTGATTGTTCCTTGCCGCAGCCAACGAGAATCAAGGCGCCGGCCAGAACGATTAAGCCGAAGGAGTTTCGCATAAACGGACTTTAGTCCAACGCCGCCAGGAATCAATGTGTGATTTTTATCCGCTCGCCAAACGCAAGCGGGCAGGGGAATTGAAGACGGCTCCCCAACAGGCACTCCACTCAGGCTGTCCGAAGGAGGAGGCTATTTCTTGCGCGCTTGCCGCGGCTTGCACGTCACCCAAACACTTGCGCCAAAAGCGATAACGCCTATGGCGAGCGGCAGCGCAAACAATGTCTCTTGGACTATCATCATGAACAAATATGCACGGATGTCACAGAATTGCAACCAAATTGTCACAGAATCGTCACAATTGTCTGAAGATTTGAGGGTGTGATTAAAAGTGGGTGGGATTTATCCGCCTCTATTAAACCCGATGATGACCGGGCGCGGCCAATACCACTACACCCGGTCAACTGTTGACTTGATAATCCGGGCGAGCAGGCCGGAAAGACTTTCGAACAAATCCTGGAACAAGGCGATCAATGAGAGTGGCGGCGCATCGCTGGGTTGTGGCGCAAGCCCGGGTGGTTTCCATTCCCGCCCCAGGAACTTTGGCATCGAACGCTCCAAGCCAAAAAGAGTCTGCTCTTCGATCCTATATTGCTCCGGCTGAAACAAGCTCACTTTTTGGGCGTGCCACACGGAGATGGCGCTTCGGTCAATCTTTTCCAATTCGATCCCGCAGTCCTCACATGCAATAAAAGTCAGTTTGATGACATCACGAATCCACCATCGCAATTTGCCTTCACGGCCACGCCAGGAAATTTCTTCACCCTGGAGGCGCAATATTTTGTACGTCCGCCTCATCTTCAACCTGCCGCACTTGCGACACCTGCGCCCAACGCGCATGTACCAACGATGAAACACCCAATAGACAGCCATCGTCACGACGGCCACCACTGCGCCAGGAACAAAACGGCCATTCACAAAAATCCTTCCCTCCTCAATTCTTGACTACGCGAAGGGGGCCTTCGGCTGACAGCGCGCAACGCAAGTTGAAACTTGGAAATCAACCATCTGACCGAATTTACGCAAAAGAGGAGCAGAAGCAGGCAGGCAAAAAGGAGCACGTAATACAGTGTACGCATAAGCCACCTACGCTCGGAGCAGGATTGCATCATCTTGCATGGCATGACAATAGCCGGAAAGGCTTGCGGTCGCCATGGGGTGTTAACCCCATCCGCAACTTGAGCGGTTGGCGCGGGCAATGCTGGAAAAGTGGTTCCCCTCGCGGGGACTAATACGGTTTTCCCAGTCGGGATATTCACTACGAACGAATGCAGATGGGCACGGATGCCATGATGGAAGAAAGACGAGTAAACCACGAAATATCCGCCGTCGCCGAGCTATGGCGCGACAAGCTGCGAAATATGCGAACGCTGGCAAGGGCGATGCTGCTGCGGGGTCGAGGCAGGCATGGGGCAACCCGCCACAAGTGCCGACACAAACCGGGACGGAGCCGTCACAAACTTTGGAAAGTGTGAATTAAAAATTAAGAAACGGAAAAGCTGAATGACAGACACGCAAGCAGCGGATTGACACCAAACTCCGCTGCCCGCCTGCTTCCGTGTTGACATGTAGCTACGCAACGACCATGGCCGTCGGAAAAATCCACAACCCATCTGAAAATAAAACAGCCGCCACCGTTATCCGGTGGCGGCTGCAAACTCGTTCAACCAACCAACGCCAAGATTATTTGCTCCGGCGGCGAAGCAGCAACGAGCAGGCGCCCATGACGCCCAGAGCGATCGTGGAAGGCTCGGGAACCTCCGCGATTGTTTCGGAAATATCGCCAAAGCTAACGCCAGGCGAAGCGAATGCGCTATCTGAACCGTTGGCGAAAAATCCAACGGCGTTGAATGATAGAGGCACAGTAGCAACGTTGTCCACGACCGTCCCTGTTTCTGTATAGCCACTGCCCGTTTTAACCATACTATAGCCGATCTGAACACTGCTTCCTTGGTCCAGCAACGAAAGGCTGAAATTATAGGAACCCGGCGTCATATCTGCCGAATTGTTATTGCCGGTGCCAGGAACCGCGTATCCACCGGTGCCACTCAACCATGCGTTGCCCGCGCTGGCCGGTTTCCCGGTGATTTCGCCACCACCCGGGTTACTGACTCCACTCCCACCCGTCGGCAGACCCCACCAATAACCGGTTGCAGTTGGCCCCACACTCCAAACCCCACTGCTCAATGTGCCTGGTGACGAGAAATCAATGATGCCGATACGAAACACGCCGCCACCCATGCTCCCGGTACTCCAAGTAAGTGATCCTGACAAAGTCAGGGATTCCCCGGCGGAAAGAGTAACGGCGGTGGGCAAATCGGCACGCATATCAGCATTGCCGGTTGGCGTGCCACTGGCGGTAAAGTTTCCGCCGCCGTTGTCGGTTATCGAAACACCACTTACCTCGCCATTGTCAGCACCCCATCCACTTATTGTTTGTTGGGCTTGGACTCCTCCGGCCACTGATAGAGCCAATGCAGCCACCCAAAATGATGTTTTGTCGATCCTTTTCATGGAAAGTTCCTTTTGGTTTGTTGTCACACTTTACAGTAAAGTTTTCACTGCATTATTGCGTATTCTTGCCAATTTATAGCATTTCCTGCCACCGAATGGAATGGATAATACTATCGTTTTGATGGAATAGTCTCGACTTTCCGCCGTTGATTTTCGAATTGTCCTGGGACAGGAAATCGCGGCAATGCGCCGTCCTTTTCTGATCCCAACATCCCTCCAAGGGTGTCGGTCCGTGCCACTTCTTCCATCGTCACCCGATAGCCGCTGGGCGCCATCCCGTGGCCCGCCTTCATTTCGCGGTCTTCGTGTTTCAAATGCCTGAAAAATGGATTGCGGTTGCGCCGGAAGGCGTGGCCCGGGTAGGTTTTGTCATGGTGCCAAATTTTATTGCCTCAATGTCGGTGGCCAGGGTGCGGTTGGTTCTTCGCCTGCTGGGGCTGACGGTTTTGCTGGCCGGGTACACGGGCGCAGGGCTGGCTTGGCGCGCCCAGGAAAGCATCGACCGGGAGAACGCGATTTTGGAGGCCAACGACGTTCAACTCTCCACGCTCGATTCCCGTAAAGGCTCCCGGCAAGTGGAGCAGATGTACGGCAAGGAAGGCCTGCTCGCGTCGAGTTGGATGGATTGGGCCGAAGGCCTGATGCGCGGCAAGGGTCTGGCCAGGACGCTTATAGTCCTTTCATCGACCACCGCCATTGGCTGTTTCATCGCGGCAGGACGGAAGCAAATTAAGGAGTAACTAATTCTTGCTTTCCATCGGCGGGCCTTTCAATCGAAGGACAATGGTCGATGAAATGGCGTCGGGCGCGGCGGCAGGGAGGGAAATGATTAATCCATTTGCGGCAGTCTCGACCGGGAGTGAACTTTTATTCGTCCCGGCCAGCAAGCGGGCCGATTTCACCTTGTTCATCAAACCGGGCACCAGCAGCCTGCCATCGGCGGGCCAATCGAAGACGTGCAGATACAGCGTGGTGTCGCCGTGGGAGAATTTGCTGGTGCAACGTCCCCAGGGCAGGGGCGCTGCGAACGGGCTGGCCTGCGTGCCGTAAATCGACTTCCCGTTGACCTTCATCCATAGGCCAACCACAGCCAGACGCTCGACGGAAGCCTCGGGAATCAGTCCGTCGCCCGTCGGACCGACGTTGAGGAGGTAATTGCCGCCTTTGCTGGCAATGTCGATCAAATTGCGGATGATCGTTTGCGAGGATTTCCAATGACTATCGTGTTTGTTGTAACCCCACGTGTCATTCAGGGTCATGCAAGTTTCCCAATCCACGCCGGGGCCGAATCCGTTGGCCGGGATGGTTTGCTCCGGCGTGCCGTAATCACCCAGGGCGTTGGCCCGTTCGTTCATGCCAGCCATGCCGGCGCGGGCCTTGTCAATTCTATTATTGATGATGAGGTTCGGGTCGAGCTTGCGCAGAAAGGCGTACAAGTCCACCGCCCGCTCATGAGTCCAGGCGGATTCCCATTCGCCGTCAAACCACAGCACTGCCGGGTGATAATTCGTGATTATTTCGCTTAGTTGCCCCTTCATGTAAACGACATAACGATCCATGTCGGGCTTGCCGGTAGCGAGATCGTTCCAGGATTCCCGCTGGCCCCAGTCCGGGTGATGCCAGTCCATGATGGAGTAATAACAGCAGAAGCGGAGGCCTTCGGCTTTGCAGGCCGCCGCCAGCTCGCGCAGCGGATCCCGCTTAAAAGAGGTGGATTTGATGCACCAATCCGTCAGGGACGATGGAAAGAGACCGAAGCCGTCATGATGTTTGGCCGTGATGACGATGTATTTCATTCCCGCATCTTTCGCTATGCGCACCCAGCGGCGGGCGTCGAATTTCTCCGGATCAAATTGCGCCACAAGCGTCTGGTATTCTGAGGTGGGAATTTTCAGCGAATGCTGAATCCATTCCGCAGTAGTGTGAGGGCTGTTGCCGTGCCACTCGCCGGCGGCGACCGAGTAGAGGCCCCAATGAATAAACATCCCGAAGCGCGCCTGGCGCCACCAAGCCATCTTGGCGTCGTGTTGGGCGGCTGTTTCCGGGACGGGATTCGCTGCGTCCGCCGCTTCAGCGCGAGTGCCGGCGGTCAACCCGCAGCATAGCGCGATCACGGAGAGAATTCCGCGAAGGCAGTTCATGGAATAGATGGTTTTGTTCGCAGGCTGTTTGGGAAGTATCGACATGTTCATGTGGGTTCAGATTAAGAGCAGGAGCACGCCTAAGCCATCCAAAAAACTAATGATCCCGGAATCTTTCACCGTCCCACTTTGACATACTTCTCCATGCGGCAATCAAATCCGCCCAAATCAACCGTCTGCCGGGACAGCAATTGAAATGATCGGTGCGGCTTTTTTATGGAGATGGGGTTGGCCAGGACCAACCTCCCCCCGGTCCGCAGCACGGTGGCGGCGGTCTCGAAGAGGTCGTCGATCAGCCCGCGAAGATCAGGGACGGGAACACGCATGCCCATGGGCGGATTGGTGATGACCAGGGTCAGGCTGTTGGGGCCTAAAATCCTGGCTGCGTAATCACGAAAGTCCCGGCAGACGAAGTTCGCCGGAACCGGCGGCAGCCGCGCGGCGGCGAAATTGTCCCGCGCAATAGCAATGGCTGTCGCATTCAGGTCTGTTCCATGGATGGCGCGCACCCCGCCCAGCAGTGTGCGTTCGATCAACTCCAATCCCGACCCGCAAAAAGGGTCCCAAACAACCTCATTCTCAAACCGCCCGGCCAGCCGCGCCATGCAGGCGGCCAATTGGGGGTGCGAGGCCGCAGGAACGTCCCGCCGGCGATAATAAAAGCGCGGGTCAGGAGTCAAGTTCGGGCGCAATTCAACGCGCCCATCCGGGTAAATGTCTACAGTCCACGTGACGTTGCGCGCGTCATTCAGCATTTCCGGGCACAACGCATAGACGCAGCCGGCCAGGAGCCGCACCGCGCCTCTTTGGTGGCCCTTATCAACAAAGTTCAAGCGGTAGCGTATCGATCCTTCCGTGAACGTCTGCAACACGCGCCGCGACAAGGATGAGGCAATGACTGCTGCCAGGGCCTCGATGGGCTGCGCGTGATTTGCAACAGCATCGCCGCCGGGAACAAATCCAACCTCGCCAAAGCAGCGGAGCGCATAAATGTCCGCCAGGGAAAAGGGAGCCACGGGCGTGAGCGCGACCAGTCCGGCACTGACACCTTCGAGACGGAATTGTCCGCGCGTTTTGATGGCTTCTTCCACTTCGTCACGCACCATTACCTCCAAACCCCGGCGTCCGCGCAAATGAACGTGCAAACCGGCGAAGTCCGACAAAAGGCCGTCCATTCGGATGGCGCTCGGATTCTGGCTGCGAGCAATGCTCGCTTTTAGTTTCTGTTCCGTCAACGGCGGCAGGGCATGAGCGTCCGCTTTCGCGGTTTCCAGGGTGGCTGTTCCGCCGATCTTCTCCAAGGCTTGCACCAGGAATTTCTTTTCGCGCCCGGACGAAGTGTTCCGCAACAGCGCAAGCAGTTCCGCCTCCGCGTCCGGCCCGGCGCCGATCTTGGGCAGGGCCGCCATGGCGTAGCGCCGTATCTTCTCGCAAGGATCATTCAGCAGACCCAGCAGCCAAAGCTTGACCTCTTCCCTCCGTTTCGGGTCGCCGGATTCAGAAAAGACAACGCCCACCGCGCGAACCAACGCCACCTGATCGCTCCGTCCCTTGGGCGAAGCCTTGTCGAAATGTGGAACCTCCTCCGTCCACAACTTCTCCCACGTCAACGCGCGCAACTGATGGTAAAGTTCCTTGCTGGTCTTTTCTTTTCCACTTTTCATTCTTGTTCCTGCAACTAAATACTCGCGTCCGCCGTTGGCGTCCTTCATTTTCACCGGCGTGAGATTACAAATCAAGGCGGTTGCGCCGCTCATTGGCGCATTGTCCGCCATCATTTTTGCCCAGGCTGCCGCCGGGGCGGACCCTGACGACCAGGCGCCGCCGGCGGCGACAACTACAAATTCAGCGGGTGCTCCTGACACGCGATACGGACTGTTCAACTGGCTGGACCACCGCAGCGCATATACGCAGGAGGTTTTTCCCGAGCCGTTCCTGGTGAATGACATGGCCCTCGAGGACAATGAATTGGAGTTCACCTGGCTGCACACCAAAGGCCCCGGCCAACAAAATGACACCGGCACCATCGAGTTCCAAAAAGGGTTGGGCCTGCTGACTTTGGAAGCGGAGGTCCCCTATGAGCGCGATGTGTCGCCGGATCAAACCATGCATGGCATCGGCAACATTGAGTTGGGCGCGCGCTATCCGCTGTATCAATTCGTTTCGGCGGATCGGTTTGTCGATGCCACTTTCGGTGTGGCGATGGAAGGGGGCCTTCCGGCCGACTCGACGGTCAGCCGCAACGCAGAGCTGGACCCCGAAGTTTTCAACGACCTCAGACTGGGCGGGCGCTTCACCATGCAAACCGTCCTTGGCTGGTCCACGCTTTTGGGCGGCGGAGAGGAGGGCGGCTTGCGGACCTTTGAGTATGGCGTCAGTTGCGCTTATGCGCTGCCGCATCGGGATCTGCCGCTGCCCGGCGTGGAACAGTTCCTGCCCATGTTCGAGCTGGCCGGAGAAAGGGGCTTGAACAAGGACGAGGCCGGCCAAAACAGCCTTCTGGGAGACATCGGATTCCGCGCCAAGTTCAAGCCTGTCGGAGAAGTGCAGGCGAATTGGGGAGTGGCCTGGGTATTTCCTACTGACAGTGGCGCGCGCGCGGAACTCCATTGGGGCGTGATCACGAGCCTGATCTTTGAGTTTTGAGATCACAGCAGGACGGTTTTGCGCAAGGCCAAAAAGTGCAGCCAGCGTTTTGTCATCGGCCGCCGATGGATGCGTTCAAGGGCCAGGGCATAGAGCGCGAGTTGCGGACGGTAGGCGCTGATTTTTGCCTCCAATTCACCGGCCGGGAAATGGTCTGTTTTGAAGTCCAGCAGCCAGATCTCGCCGGGCAGCATCGCCGCCAAATCCATCACGCCCTGCACGACGACAAATTCCGCCGCTCCAACCCCCGCGAACTCCGCGCACCCCAATCGCTGGAGATCGTCCGCGCTGAAGCGCGCCGTGAACGGCAGTTCGCGCTGCAAATGCCCGGATTGCCCGAGCAGTTGCCGCCCCGTCTCCGATTGCCAAAAGGCGGCGAGCGCGTCCAAATCCAGACAGGCGATTTGTTCGCGGGTCAGAAGATTCTCCCGGTCCAGGCGGGCCGCTTCCTCTTGCAATGCGGCGGGTGTCTGCACTTTGTCGAGTGAAACCAATTGCAAAAACGTGTGATGTGCCGAGCCGATTTCCGCCGCGCTCAAGCCCGAGGACTTACGGAATTCCGCCCGCGCCAAGGATGCGCCAAACAACGGAACCGATTCCTCGCCGTCCGCGTCCGTGATTTGCCGCCGCAGGGTCGTGACGGTGGTCTTGGCCGGCTGGGTGGTTTCGGTCTCGAACGGATACCGCCACGACAACCGGTCAAACAGTTCCGGCGCGATGTCCGATTCGGTGGGTTTCACTTCCGGCGCGGCGGGTCCCGCTGCGTCATTGGCCGGGGCCAGACGCTCGTCGTTCTCGTCGTAAAGCGTCCAGCTCAGCAACGCGTGTTGTCCTGAAGCCGTCAGAGCATTTGCGCCCGCGGCGTGGATGAGCCAAGGCCCCAGCCAGTCCAGATAACTGCGGCAGGCCAGGATTTCCGGCGCGCCGCGATCACAGTCAGCCTGGCGCGGCCATTTCTTTTCAAGGCAATTCCGGCTGGCAGCGCCGGCCAGGATCAAACGCTGGCCGGCGCGGGTCATGGCCACGTAAAGCAGGCGCATCTCTTCGCCCAACATTTTCCGCTTCTGGCGGCGCCGGGCCAGCCACCAGGGCAGACTGGGGTAGAACCGGGGCGTGTCGGGCGGCTGGATCTGCGGAGACAGGCCGTATTCTTCGTCAAGTATAATGCGACGGGAAAGGTCGGACAGGTTGAAGGTCTTGCCCAGGTCCGCCACTGCCACGATGGGGAATTCTAGGCCCTTGCTTTGGTGGATGCTCATGAGGCGCACGGCCTCCGCCGCGGGCGCGGCGGCCGGTTCAATGACCGCTTCGCTTTCCTGCTGCGCTTCGACAAACCGCAAAAAGCGATAGAGGCTCTCCCCGTCGTAGGCATCGAATTGGCGCGTCAATTGCAGCAGGCGCTCGACGTTGGCCCGCTTTTGTTCCCCGCGCTCCTGCATGGCAACCCAGTCGCCATAATGTGTCTGGTCGATGACGCATTCCAGGCAGTGCGAAACGGCGGATTGGCGCGAGAGCCTGCGCCACTCCTCGAAGCGCCGCAGAAATTCGTGCGCCTTTTCGTAAGCCGCGTCGCGAAGCTTTACGGTCCTGTGCCACTGGAGCAGCGCGGTCCAAAAGCGCCCGTGCTCGCGCCCGATGCGGATGACCGCCAATTCCCCGGCAGTCAGCCCAACGAGCGGCGAGCGCAACACGCCCAGCAAAGGCAGGTCTTGCAGCGGATTATCCAGCACTTGCAACAAACCGAGCAAATCGCGCACTTCCAGGCTCTCGTAGAATCCCCCGCGCGCGGCGACCAGCGGAATGCCCAGGCAGCCGAATTCCCTTGCGTACGCCTCGACTTTGTTCCTGGGAGAACGCAGCAGAACAACCATGTCGCTCCACCGGGTTTCGCGCGGCTGGCCGGTGCGGTCAAAGATGAGCGCGCGCTGGTTTTTCAATTCCATCAGTCGCCGGCCCACCATTCTCGCCTCCTTCTCGGCGTCGGAAGCGGAATCGGGAACTTCCATGGTGTCGCCGTCGTCACCCTCGCGCCCCAGGCGGCGCAGGTGCAATTCCACCGGCGAAGGCGACGCGGCATCGGCGGCCAGATGCGCGCGGCCCGCGGCGTTTCCAAAGAGCAGGGCGGCGTCGGCGTCGTAATTCACGCCGCCCGTGTCCTTGCGCATCAACCCCGTGAAGACGGCGTTGACGAATTTGAGAATGCCCTCATGACTGCGGAAGTTTTCCGTGAGCGGAATGACGCGCGCGCCGGGGTCGGCCCCCCAGGCGTCCTGATACTTGCTGAAAATGCGCGGATCGGCCAGGCGGAAGCCGTAAATACTCTGCTTGACATCGCCCACGAGGAAGAGATTGGCTTCCGCGCCCTCGCGGCCCAGAGCACGGATGATGGCCTCCTGGGCTTCATTGATGTCCTGGTATTCATCCACGAACACCAGGCGCAGCTTCTCGCGCCATTGTTGCGCAATGCCGCTCGGACGCCCGTCCTTCCAGAGCAGGCGCAAGGCAAACTGCTCCAGGTCGTGATAATCAATGCCGCCCTCCTGCCGTTTGGCCTCCTGGAAAGCCCGGTCGAATTGCCCCGCCAAATCGAGCAGGGCCAGCATCGCCGGACGCGCCCAGAACCAATCCTCCGCCAGCGGGTCCGCCCCGCCAACCGCGCACACTGAAAGCAGAAATTCCGCTTCGTCAAATATATTTGCAATGGGATCGCGCCACCGCCCCTTTGGCCTGGGCCAATCCGTGTCCGCGCGCCCGATGGCCTCGAGGGCGGAGGCGAATTGCGTTCGATCCGGCCTTTCCGGCAGGCCGGCCAGGGCCTGGGCGCATTGGGCGGCATTTTTGTTTTCGGCAGGCTGGGCCTGCAACACGGGCAGCCAGGCCTTCCGCCAGTTCGGCAATTCGTCCATCAACCAGCCGAGCCAGGCCGACGCCCCGGGCTGTTGAAAGCGGGCGATCTGCCCCGCGAACCAGCCCGCCGGATCGCGCAACGTCTGCGAGTAATGGTGCAAACGCAGAATCAACTCCCGCACCGGCAGGTCCCAATCGCCCCCTTGCGCCTGGATGAGTTGCTGGATGGCAAGGGCGGAAAGACTGTCCCCGCCATAGACTTCATCAAGGATGAGGTCCAGGCTCTGCCGCTCCAGCAGCCGCACCCGTTCCTCGGGCAAAACGCGGGCCTGCGGATCCAGCCCCAGCTCGTGGAAATGACGGCTGACCAGATGGAAACAAAAGCTGTGCAAGGTGCAGATATGCGCCGTGTCGAGCAGCGCCAATTGTTCAGCCAAACGGAGCGACGGCGAACCGGATTTCTCCAACTGGGCCTGGGCCTGTTCCAAGCTTTGGCGGAGGCGCTGGCGCATCTCCGCCGCGGCCGCCAGGGTGAAAGTTACCATCAGGACCTGGTCGATTGACCCCGCCTCACCGTCGTCCAGCAACCAAGTCAGGCAGCGATCCACCACCGTTTGCGTCTTGCCCGCGCCCGCGCCAGCCACGACCAGGACATTGCCGCGGGCGGAAATGGCCCGCTGCTGTTGTGGCGTGGGGGCAGTGGAGTTCACAGTGATCCGTTCATCTTCTCGTTCGCCCCAGTGTGGCGCAACCACCCGTCCTTCGCCGAGTTCAAAATGTGCATGAAAAAATGTTCAAGAGTCTGTTTGAAAACTACGAGGGGGCCTGTTGTTGGGCAAAGGGCCGGATGACGAGGCGCAACGAGGGAGCATCCGCCAACGGGGCTGTGACCGAGGCGCAACGAAGTCAGATGGCTTTTTGTGCGAAAACCCTTCGGGCCGTGGTTCTTTTGGGCGCAAATGCCGTTGAAACCCAGCACGAACCCGTCACATCGCAGGATTTTGGAATGCTTTCAATTGCATGGACAGCATTTGTCCAGGTGACTTTGGCAAGATGAAAACCAAAAACACAAAAATGAGCTCAAGACAAGCGACGGCAAAGAGATATATCAAGGAGGAATTCCTGGAAGGCTTTCAGCGGTATATACCGAGCACCGATGTGGACGCATTCTGGCGGCCTCGCGCGAGGCAGGGGGATGTGGGCTGTAGTCGTGCAGCATTACAGACGACCTTCCGTTTTTCCCAAGGCCTTTTGTGGGCACGTGTGCTGGGGTCTTGGTCCTTGTCCATCAGTGATAAATATGGACCAACCGGAGGCAAGGCAGCATCGCCGTTTGCTCATCGGCACCATACTGTCTCTTGCAGAAAATGATTGGCAGATGTTTGTCGAATGGATGCGTTACCCGGCGGATTTGCCGAACCTTGATGATGCAAACAATACTCCGCCGCGCAATGACAAACCAGATGGTGTTGCACAAAGCTTTTTCGAAAGGAACCGTCGAGGAGAGCTGCCAGAAGTGTATTGATTTGATTAGGGTCTTTGTGGTCTATGTGCTCTTTGTGGTTAAGCATTCCCAGCAATGGCATGTCAAAAACTTCTCAAGCCTTTGATGCGCAGTGCCTTCCATCAGAAATCACATCTTTTTTGATAATTCTTTTAAAAATCTGTTGACGAAACAATTTGTTAACTGTATTCTTCATTTAATGAATTACCAATTAAGGCCATGTGCATGAAAAGTCTGAATTATGAAGGCAGAATGCAGAAGTGAGGAACGGCGAACGCTCCGTGGCCAATCCTGTTTCCCCGGGAACCGTCAGAGTTCGAGTATTTCAACATCTGAGAACAACCGTGCAACATAATTTTGAGAGTTTAAGCGGCCATTAGTTGAGCATATTTGCGAGCTTGAATGGCAATGGGAGAGCGACGGCGCTCCAGTTGCCGAAGGTACTTT
>JBKQUS010000070.1:0-25982 GCA_052325505.1 Limisphaerales bacterium | reverse complement strand
TTCTGGTGCGACGTTGCCCATGACACGGAAGCGGCTGCAAGCCGCGCTGATTCGGCTGGCGGGCCGATGTCCGTGGTGTCTGAGCACCTTTGAAGACACATCCTAACTTAACCTAGTATTATTAAGCCCTTGCTGATATTGAATTCCGATGGTGTCGCAGCCAAACTCGCCTGCCATGCGGAGGGCGGCGATGTACATTTTGCACTGTTGCAAGGTTTGGGACCGGGTCAGTTCAGTTTCTTCGCACGTTCCCCAATTAAACTTCATGCCTTTGCGCAGCAGCCAATCCAGCACTTGGGTGGCCTCGGAGTCGGGGACCTGCTGCATGGCGGCGTAGAGGGAGGACTGACTGAGTCGTTCCTTGAAGATGCCAACGCGGTTGAGCAAATCGTCCGGGACGATGGCATTAAACATGCCCATGCAACCTTCATCAAAGACCCCCATTATGGCTTTTCGCCGCTCGAAATCGGCGGCCGCGCGCCGGCCGATGTCCCGGTCCTCCTCCTGGATTTTTACGTGGTCAAAATGCCTGACATGGCTTTGATCGTGTGTCACGACCTCCTTGGTGAGCCATTGATGCAAGCCATCGCGGAAAAACGCATCGCGGAAGTCCTCGCTCCAAAGCGTACTGTAGCGCACCCCCATCTTGGTCAGCGACGCATTTAGATTCAGCAAGCCCACCAGGCCAGGCCAGGTGCCGCTCCAATTGGCGACGGTCAGAATCGGGCCTTGATGTGTGAACAACCCGCCCAGCAGATGGTGGCTGTATTGCCAGACCGCTTCGGCGGCAATGACCGGGGCGGCAGGATCCAGTTCGCGGAAGATCTCCAGCCCCATCCTTTGCGAATCGATGAAGCCATGTTTCTTCCGCTCATCGTAGGGATGCGCCCGCACGACCGTCCACCCCTCGGTTTTAAGCGCCTGGGCCAGACTGGCTTCCATTTTGGCCTGTTCGGGCCAACATTGCTGGTTGGCGGAGAGCCTTAAATCTCCGCTGGAAGCAAGATAAGTTTGATTGGATTTTGCGATGGGTATCATGGTCACCTTTTCACTTTTGTCATGCTCATTGGGACACTTTAATCGGCGTCTGCATCGAATCTGTGTTGCTGAATTTGGGCCACATGAACGCGTACAACGCGATGAAGACAAAGCAAAACATCGGGACGATAAAGCCGCGCGACATGCCGTAGAGGTCCGCCACATGTCCCATCAGTTTGGGCAGCATCGCCCCGCCCATGATCGCCATGACCAGGTAGGCTGAGGCTCTCTTGGCGCGGACGCCGAGGCCGTGGATGCCAAGCGCGAAGATGGTCGGAAACATGATGGACATGAAGAAATAGCTCAGGAAAACGCAAACCACCGAGGGCCAGCCCAGCCTCAGATAAATCAGCAGACAAAGGAGCACGTTCAGGCAACCGTAAAGGCTCAGAACCTTGTGCGCGGAGAATTTTCTCAGAATGGCCGTCCCGGAAAATCGCCCGGCCAGAAAGCAGAAAAATCCGAACGCCGCCAGGTTGGAAGCCCCTTTGTCGCTGAAATGAAAAACGCCGTCCTTGAGGTCGAACCAGCTTTTCATCCAGCCGGAGGTCCAGGATGCCGGAAGCGCGGGAACTTCCGACGTCATGTAGTTGATCAAGAAACTGAAGATGCCGGCCTGGGCGGCGACGTAGAAGAATTGCGCCAGGGTGGCGCCGGAAAAATGCGGATGGGACCAGATGCTGTGATGCGAAATCTTGCGCACGATCGGGAAGAGGGCCATGGCGGCAATGGCAAATGCGGCGCAGCCGACAGTGCACAAGGTCTTTGCCATGGCGGCCTCACCCACGCCGGCCGTGTTGAGAATGACCCAGAGGATCATGACAACAACGCCCACCAGAACGGACGCATTTGTCAACAATAAAAAATAGACCAGGCGGCGGTTGATTTGCCTTTCGGCCATCATGGCCGCGTCCGTCCCGGCATCCGGGTCATCAATATGGTACTCGTCCTTGGTTTTAATCTCGGGAACATTGGCGAAGAAAAACACCAGGGCCAGAACAATGACCAGCACAGCCACCCCGGCATAAGGAATCCAGAGCGTTTGACTGCCCGTGCTTTTCCCGGCGGCGTCCTTGGAATAGAAGAACAAGCCGCCGGCAATCGGCCCAAGCATCCAGCCGATGCCGTTGCACGACTGCGCGAGATTGATGCGGGTGGCCGCGTATTGCCTTGGACCGAGCACAGTCGTGTATGGGTTGGCAATGGTTTCAAGAAAGGTGAGGCCCGACGCAATCAGGCAAACCCCCAGCAGAAAGGCCCAAAAGGCCGCAAGATGCGTCGCCGGGATAAACCAAAAGCCGCCGCAAGCGACCAACAGGAGGCCTGCGATGATCCCGCCTTTGTATCCCAGCTTGATGGCCAGCCAACCCGCCGGCAATGACATCAGGAAATAGCCGAGATAGTGGGCAAACTGCACCCAGGCGGATTGGGACAACGTCAAATGCAACTCCTCCTGAAAGTGCTTGTCCATCACGTCAATCATTCCGTTGCAGAATCCCCAAAGCAGAAACAACGAACTGACGATGCAAAAGGTGAATACCACGCTCTTGCCGTCGTCGGTAACGAACATGCGCTGCTTATTGGAAGTCATGTGGTGGAATTAGTTCGAGTGAAAGGCTGATTTTATCTCCGCCAGCGATACGCCGAGAACAGCGCGCGCCACCGGGTCCAGGGCTGTGTCTGGTCCAGTTAGATGAATGGTGCGGTGGAGGTGGGCCAGACTCTGGCCCGGGGCCAGGCTGGCGGCGGGGGAAGAAGACTCCATCTCGAAAAATGGTCCCAATGGCGGCTGTCCAGGCCCGACCGGTCCGTCGTTGTAGCTGTTGGCCACGTCGCCTCCATAAGGATTCTTCTGCAACTCCCACAGTGAGTTAACATAGTCGGTCACACCCGCAGGCTGGTCAAATTGCACGATGGTCAGGACTTTATTGTCCGCGTCGTAAGCCCCCAGCACACCCTTGCTGCGCCTGGGACTGACGCCGATCTTGCTGCGGAACTTCCCGTCACCGCAAAAATAGATCAAGTTTTCCTCCGCTTTCAATCGCTCCGGCGGGATGACCCCGAAGCTGGCATACGTATTGATCTTCGGCCCCAGCGCGGATTCAGGTCCCGGCTTGATCGGCACGACGATCGTGACGGAGGGCGAAGGGGTGAACATGCCGAGAATCCAAATCGACAACAGCCCGGTCTTCTTCCTCCACGCGTTCCGGCCGGTGTTGGTGATGCGGTTGTCCGTTTCGTAGGCCACGAGGTTGGCGCCATCCGGGCGAGTCAGGCCGAGTTTCTCCCAAGCGGCAGCGGTGTCCAGCAAACGAACTTCGCGGTTCACCGCCACTTGGAATTGAGTGCCCGAATAATTGGTGAGCGCGATGTCCAGGGCAAAAGTGACGCGATCGTCAGACTGGCTGACCGTCGTGAACGGGAGTGTGTCAAAGGGCGCGGGCACAAACCAGTTCGCAAACTCGAATTTTGCTCCTTTGGCAAAATAAATCGAAAACTGCCCCCCTTCCGGCCCCAGCCAGAACCGGTCCTCGCCTCCGAAGGGGTTCATGTGGGGTTGCAGTTTGCCGGAGGCGATCAACGCGCGGTTAATCCAGCCAAAACCGTGGCCGGAATCATTCCCGGCCGTGCTGGTCATGACGCGGCCCTGCCAGGCCGGAGCGACGGCCACCTTGGCGAGACCCTTCCCATCTCTCAACACGATGATATCGGTGTGGGATCGAAGAAACGCAACGTCCTCGCCGAAAGTTGCAGTATCTGAACCTTGGGTCATCGTTGCGGATACAGTCATAAGAATCATTGCCGGGATAATGGGGTGTTTCATAGTTCCAGTGAGTAAACGTTTACATTAAAATGAGAGTAAACAGGTGCAATAAGAAATGTCAACAGCGATTTTGCAACCGGCTTTTTCGTTGACGGGTTTTTCGTAATCGTTTACATTCCTGCCATGTCTAGACGAAAGTCGAACAGGCGCGCATCATCGCGACGGTTGAAAACAACCGTCACCATCAGGGATGTTGCGGCGCGCGCCGGCGTGTCCACGGCAACCGTTTCGCGAGTGCTGGCCGGTCAGAGTGGAGTAAGGAGGAAGGTGCGCGAACTGGTCACAGAAGCTGCACAGAAACTTGATTATCAACCCAATCGGCTGGCCCGTTATTTACGCATCGGCCTGCGCAAAGTTATTGGCGTCGTCATTCCAGATTTGCAGAACCCCTTCTTAACGAGCGTGGTGCATGGAATCGAAGATGTGCTGTGCAGGGAAGGGTACAGCTTGTTGCTTGCGCACTCGGACGGTTTGGCGGAACGCGAGCAAACACATCTTGCAGTGCTTCGGGGCGAAGAAGTTGCGGGTTTGGTTCTCATTCCGAGCAACGGCCCCGAAGCCAATTACGAATCTCTCCAGGCTTGGAGAATTCCAGTGGTGGCTGTGGATCGAACGCCTCGCGGCTTTCAGGTGGACTTGGTGCGCAGCAACAACCAGGAGGCGATGCGTGAGGCGACCAGGCATTTGCTGTCTCACGGTTACAAGGAAATCGGCTTCATTAACGGGCCGACCGAAATCAGCGTCGCCCAGGAACGTTTGGCCGGGTACTACGACGCTCTTAGGGAAGCATCGCTAACTCCCCGGGATTGCCTCGTCATTCACAGTGATTTTCGTCAGGAGGGCGGCCACGCGGCGATGAGTCGGCTGCTCAGTCTGGCCAAGCCGCCGCGGGCGGTGCTGATTGCCAACAACTTAATGGCATTGGGAGCGCTGCAAGCCATTCACGAGCGCGGCCTGCGAATTCCCGATGAAGTGGCCGTGCTGGGATTCGACGACATGCCGTGGGCAACGTCGTTGCACCCGCCACTGACGGCTGTGGCGCAGCCCGCTGAAGAAATAGGGCGAACGGCGGCGCGACTGTTGTTGGATCGCCTCAAAGACCCGGCGCGGATGGCCCGGCAGGTGATTTTGCCAGCGACCTTGGTTGTGCGGGCCTCATGCGGTGTTCACTCGACGGCCTTGAGCGCCGATCCCAGAAGGTCCGCCGCCGCTGAAAGAGCTGAACGGCCGTCCGAATCGACCGTGGACGAAGCAACGTTGGTGGATTCAGAAAGATTGAGCGAATAGGCTGGCACGTTGCTCCCGAAGTCGTGGGCGGATTCCAGCAGGAACCAGCAGGCTGTGGTGGTATTGGGGACATCAACATGGGTGTCGCTGGCGTCGAACCAGCAACCGCCGGCATTGCGCGTGGTTTGGGTTCCGAAATTGAAATGGCCGTCGGCTGCTGCGTAGTTGTACCCCGCATTGGTGGCTTCGGGATGACAAGCAACACGGGTATAGCCTTCGGCGTACGGATTGGTGATGGCCACAGTGGCGCGTTGGTAGTAAAAGTAGCGGAGAGCGTCGCGAAAAAGCTTTTGATAAACATTTGTCGCAATAACAAACTACGGCGAGCTAACGCCCAACTCCGGCAGTTGCAGGGCGTAGGTTCCGGGAGTCTGCAATGCGCCGAAGTCCGCCTGATAATCCACATCTCCGTCCAGGTCAAACCCGCCGGCCTGCCAAGTGTTGAGCGGGATAAATTCCGTGACCGGCTCGGGCAGCACAGTCTGGCCGTTCGTGTTAACGATGTTGAACGTGGTCGGCGGAGTTGAAATTGTGCCAGGTTCCCAACTGATCACCCCTATTTTGGAGGGTTTCAACGGCGGATTACCGAGTTGATCAACTTTGGCGAATTCACTGTAGTTGGTCTGATAGGTGGAAGGCACGACATCCATGGAGGAGATGTAGAGGACGCAATGATCCCTGTAAGTGCTACCGGATGCGGATGCCAGCTCAACCTTGCTAGACGTGGGTAAGATCAATCGTCGATTTGGCGGCTATAAACGCAGAGCCGGGGATATAAATGTCCTTCCATCCATTGGTCAATCCGGTGACGTAGCTGTTTAGCTGGACAATCGATGTCTCAGAGCCGCCGGTGTTCCCATTCGTCGTGTTTCCGGTGTTCCCGCTGATCTCCACATTCATGTTCCAGTTGCCGTTAGTTGGAATATGACCCCACTGTGAAGCCCGAAGCCGTGACCGTTTTTCCGTGTGGTGAATCCATACGAGAAAACTCGCGAAAAGTTTTCCGCGGCAATGCCAATGCCATTGTCCGAAACGGTGACCTTCACCCGGGTGTTCCCATTTATGCCAATTCTAAAAGTGACCTGTGGGTCGGGGCATCGCGACTCCTCCAACGCATGTTTCGCGTTGGTGATGAGATTTACGAGAATTTGCAGGACTTTGTGCCTGTTCGGCCTGGCCCGTGACGGTACGAAGCGGAAAAACCAGCTTGGCGGCGTGGATTCGGTGAGGATTGTCGTCGCGACTGTATACCGAAAAAACCCTTCGATTATTGGACCGGATTGTCCTTGGACGAAAGGATAAGCCATGCAAGCTTTTGGCGCGAGAATGGACCGCGCAAACCAGTGGCCGGTATCCAGAACAAAAAGCATTAAATGTATCTCCTCGATGGATAGTCAGGACCATGGCAACGCCACCTTCACATATTGCGAATTTATGAGGAAACAAAGGCATTTGCGCGAATATGGAGGTCGAGTTTTACGCTAGTCGCAAAACCTCAACAAAAGAAACGTAAACCCTCAATGACATGATGCGTTCTTCTGTGTATATTTTACCTAAAGTATTCCATGCGAACCCAAATAAGCCTATGAAAATGCCGATGAAAAAAGCCTCTTCTTTCGGATCGTTGCCTCAGTTGTTTTTGATGATTTCGGCCTGTTGCGTCATGCTTTTGCACGAACAAGCCTGTCTGGCCGCATCTTCTGTGGTCGGATTATGGCGGTTCAATGAAGGCAGCGGAACCAACATCTCTGATTCGTCCGGCCTTGGTCACAACGGAGCGCTGGGGGGTGATAATGGGAAGCTTCCGACTTGGACCAACGGCCAATCGGGTTTTGGCCACGCCTTGCTCTTCACCAATGACGGGACGAACCACACCTACGTGGCTATTCCTGCCAGCCCCTCCCTCATGATTGGCCAGACTCCCACCAATGGATGGACGATCACGGTCTGGGCTTACGAGAGTTCCGGCGGTACATCGGATTTTGTTTCCACCTATGGACGGCTGGTGGTGATCGACGACGGCACGGCCCAGCAACTGGAATCCGGCGCCGTAGGCGACGATGAGTTTTACACCTGGGCAAGGATCACTGGGGCATGGCAGCTTGCCTGGGGCATAAGTTCTCCCGTGACGCCGCTGTTGGACCAGTGGGAACACTGGGCGGTGGTTTACGATGGAACCAATATGACGGTTTATCTCAACGGCAACGAGGGCCCCGAAGGCGGCATGGAATCGCAGGCTGTCACAGCCGCCCTCAACTATGTCGGCTACCAGGGGTCGTTCCTTATCGGTTCCGAACTTGATCAACCAGCTAATCGCAATTGGAACGGCATGCTAGACGATGTGGCGGTGTTTGCCGGGGCGCTGACGCAGGCGGAGGTTCAGACTGTCATGTCCGGCGACTTCTCGTCATTTATTGGCGGGCCTCCGGGCATCGTCAGCCAGCCTCAGAATTTGGTGGTGGCGCCAGGCACAAACGCCACATTTACCGTCGGGGCGGACGGCGCTGCGCCGTTTACCTACCAGTGGTATTTCAATGGAACGAGCCTGGGCGCAAGCGCCGTCGATGCCACGCTGACGCTGAACAACGTGGGCGCGAACCAGATGGGGACTTATTGGGTGGTGGTCAGTAATTCAGTGAGCGCCATCACCAGCCAGCCGGCAACTCTTTCGATAAACCCGAGCTTGGTGGGGCTGTGGCGGTTCGACGAAGGGAGCGGAACAAATGTGTCCGATTCGTCCGGCCTTGGGAACAACGGAACCTTGGGAGGCGATAATGGAAATCTTCCGACCTGGACCGCCGGCCAAACAACAAATTTCGGCAGCGCCTTGCTCTTCAACAATGACGGTGCGAACCACACCTATGTCTCCATTCCTGCCAGCCCTTCACTGATGATCGGCCAGACGGCCACCAATCCGTGGACGGTCACGGCATGGGCTTACGAGAATTCCGACGGGACAGGTGATTTTGTCTCCAGCTATGGGAGAATCATGGTGATTGATGACGGTTTCGCTTTCCAATTGGAGTCCGGGGCGTCTGGCGACGGGGAGCTTTACACCTGGACCGAGGACAACGACAACATTGCTTGGCAGATTCCATGGGGAGTTGGCTCTCCCGTGACACCGCTGCTGGACCAATGGGAACATTGGGCGGTCGTTTATGATGGAACCAATCTAAACATTTACCTTAATGGCAACCAAGCCGCCGACAATGGCGGCTTCGATTCACAACCAGTCACAGCCGCGCTGGGTTTCGTCGGATATCAAGGTGCATTCCTTATTGGCTCCGAACTCGATCAACCGGTTAGCTGCAATTGGAATGGCATGCTGGACGACGTGGCGGTGTTTGCCGGCGCGCTGACCCAGGACCAGATTCAGATCGTCATGTCTGGCGACTTCTCGGGATTCACCGGCGGGCCTCCCAACATCGTCAGCCAGCCGGAAAGCATTCTGGCGCTGCCGGGGGAAACGGCCGCCTTCAGCGTCGGCGCAGACGGGGCTCAAACGTTGCACTATCAGTGGTATTTCAATGGTGTAAGCATGGGCGCAGCCGGGACCAATGCCACGCTTGCGCTGAATAACGTCCAATCCCTCCAGGCCGGGACTTATTCGGCGGTCGTCAACAACGCCGCGGGTTCCGTCACCAGCCAGCCGGTTGTGCTTTCGATCGGTGGCCTCGTGGCCCTGTGGCGGTTTAACGAAGGGAGCGGAACGACTGCCTTTGATGCCTCCGGTAATGGGAATAACGGGACATTGATGGGTGAGAATGGTAATGCCCCGGCGTGGACGGCCGGGCAGGCTGGGTTCGGCGGTGCCTTGCGTTTTACCAACGATGGCGTTAACCACTCTTACGTGAGCGTTCCGGGCAATGCCTTGCTCGAAATCGGCCAGACCGCAACCAATCCCTGGACGATCACAGCCTGGGGTTATGAGAATTCCGGCGGGACGGGAGATTTCATCGCCACCTATGGACGTATTATGGTGATCGATGGCGGCACGGTTCTGCAACTGGAGTCCGGAGCGTCAGGCGACGACGAATTCTACACTTGGGATCGGTACACTTTTGATTGGGAAATTGGGTGGGGCACCGGCAATTCCGTGTCACCGCTGCTGGATGAATGGGTGCATTGGGCAGTGACATACGATGGGACCAATATCACGCTTTACCGCAATGGCAACCAAGGCCCACAAGGCGGCGTTGCATCCCAGCCTGTTAACTCTTATCTGGAATACGGTTCTCCTGACCAGGGCGCGATCATCATCGGCTCGGAATTGGACACAACCGGCGCATGCAACTGGAATGGTCTCTTGGATGACATGGCTCTGTTCAACGTGGCGCTGTCGCAAGCCCAAATTCAAACCGTCATGGCCGGCGATTTCACCGCCTTCGTTGGGCGGCCTCAATTGTCAGTCAGCAGCAGTCCGGGGAACATTGTTCTCAGTTGGCCGTTGGCGCAGGCCTCATTCCAACTTCAATCCTCGTCCGCGCTCAGTCCGGCATCCTGGGCTAACGTCACCAATTCGCCGGTGTCGATTGGCGGCATGCGCGTGGTGACCTTGCCGGACGCCACCGGACCTAGGTTCTTCCGATTGGTTGGACCTTGAGCATTTCCATTGGGCCAACGTGAGTTGTATGACGCAACATGTCGGTTTGAGGGAAGACATGAACGGCTTGGGTTGGCCCGGCAATTCTCGCTTTCCATTCTCGAAGATGGTTTGGTTGGTGCTCGCGACAGCCGCGGCCTGTCTCAACACACCGGCTGCCACCAATCTGCCTTCTTATTACGCCCATCCTGCGGCGTTGGATTCCGACGGCGTGATCGCGCCCTGGTATCAGGGCTTGAACGGGCAGTTGGATGAACGCCTGAACATCGCGGTGAATGTTTACAAACGCTATCCATGGGTGGACAAGCCAAAGGCGGTGATGGCTGCTCCAGACTTCATCTACAATTCCCACTGGAGCATCAAACCCGACGGCACAATTCTGATCCCTCCGACGACCGACTGGATGTGCGGAGATTTGGCGCAACGCACCTGGAGCACCATAAAGGGCCTCACCGCTTACTACCAATACAGCGGCGACCCGATTGCCTTCGTCTATATCCCGCTGGCAGTGGACTACATTTTGAATTATGGCTTGACCGATGAAAGGGCCGACTGGCCCTTGTTTCCCATCAGCACGCCGACACGGGGGCGGGCCTACGGCAAATGTGATCCGGCGGGCCGAAATCAACTTGACCTCTGCGCCATCGAAGGTATCGAAGTGCTGCGCGCCTACAAGCTGACCGGCAATCCGCGCTATTTTGAAATGGTGAAACATTGGGGTGACGTGTTTGCCGCCCAGTGTCAGTTCACCCACCCGGACACATCCCCATGGAACCGTTACGTTGACCCGTCCGTCGTCGGATGGTCCGACGTGCTCACCGGCACCACCTCCATCATCGTTGATTTTCTGGACGACTTGATCCGGGCGGGTTATTCCGGAAAACACGGCGCGATTCTGAAGGCCCGGGATGCCGGCAGGCGTTTTCTCAACGAGCGGATGTTGCCCGCCTGGTGGGTGGATGACACTTGGGGGCGGACGTATTGGGATTGGGACAATCCAATGATGTGTGGCATGGTTTCAATGTGTGCCGATCATTTCATGAAATATCCCAAGGCATATCCAACCTGGCAGAATGATTTGCGAAACATGCTGTCACTGGCTTGGAATCGCAATTGCGCCGTCCCGGATTCCCACGGTGACGTGTATGGCGGCGGCTGGGCGTTTCCCGAATCCTCCGTTTGCTGCGGCACTTCGCTCTCCTACAATCAATATACCGCCGGCCCCACCCTGATCCGCTACGGCGTGCTGGCCCATAGCGAATGGGCCGCCGAAATTGGCCGGCGCATGATGCTCATGGCGACTTATGACAGCCTTCCCAACGGTGTGGTCAAGGACGGCCTGTTCGGCGACCAGGTTGCGACCGCCGAATGGTCCAATCTGGCCCATCCGTGGCCCCTGTGCCAGGTTCTGGAAGCCATGGCGTGGCTTCCTGAAAAATTTGCGCCAAACCGTGAAAACCACATTGTGCGTTCCACTTCTGTCGTGCAGAGAATTCACTATGACAAAGGGCGGATCACCTACACTACCTTCGATGCGCCGCCGGGCGCGCAGGAAGTCATGCGACTGGCCTTTTGTCCCTCATCCGTTCAAGCCAATGGCCGCCGGCTTAAAGAGCGGTCCAATCTGGACGTCAACGGCTATTCTCTTGCTTCGCTCTCAAACGGCGATTGGATCGTGACAGTCCGCCACGACGGCTGCCGAAACGTGCAGGTGGTCGGAGACGATCCCCAACAATCGGCCGGCCTGGCCTCTTTCGGGTTCGTTGGATTATGGGCCGAAGTTCAAGACAGCGCTGCGCCCGGGGGTTCGTTCCGGGCTTCGGACCGGGCAGGCGCGACCATGACATTCCAATTCTCCGGCAATCAAGTGCGATTGCTGGGTGCTGTTGGTCCCGATGGAGGCTGGGCGGATGCTTTCGTTGACGGTGTGAAGGAGCCAACGCTGATTGAGTGCTGGAATCCTGCCGTGCGGCGCCAGCAACCGATTTTTCTCAAGAATGGCCTCACCAATGGCCTGCATGATTTGAAAATTGTGGTGCGGGGTGAGAAAAATCCCCTGGCTGGTGGGACGCTGGTCCGGGTTGAATCGGCTCTCTACTCCGCTGCGGACGGCGACGCGGGTTTTGGCTCTGGTGGCGGTCCGAGAGGGCCGCAACGCATGATCTTTGGTTATACCGGCCGGGAGAATTACATCGACTCGAATTCCAATGCTTGGTCGCCTGGGACAGAGTTTGTTGCGCGGACGGGATTTGGAGTGGACACCGTTGAGAAAACTTGGTGGCTCAACCGCCGCAGCATGTACATCGGAGGAACCGCCGATGAAGAGATATATCGCTACGGCGTGCATGCGCCCGAGTTTTGGGTGAACCTCACCGTCGCGCCGGGGGACTATCTTGTCCGCCTGCACTGGGCTGACACTCCCGAGACGCCCTGGGTCGAGCGCGAAGGAAAATGGCAGCTGGTTTCCAGACCCACCACGGTGCTGATCAACGGCCGGACCGTCCTTGAAGACTTGAACGTGCGAAAGGAGGTTGGGACATTCCGCGCCTATACCCGTGAATTCCAGGACATCCGGCCCCAAAACGGCATCATTGAACTGCGGTTCAAGTCGAGTCCGGGGCATGATGCCATGATCCAGGCATTGGAAATCATCCCGGCTGGAGGCGCGTGATGGAACACAATCTTACATGAAACCGGTGATTACGAGAAACAAGATCAGCTTTGGCATCGCGCGGCGTCACGCGGCCTTCACGCTCATTGAGCTGCTGGTGGTCATCGCCATTATTGCCATCCTGGCGGCGATGCTTCTGCCCGCGCTCGCCCGCGCCAAGGCCCAATCCCAGCGCGTTTACTGCATGAACAATCTCAAGCAAATAGCCATGCTCATGCAGATTTATACCGATACCTACGCCGATGTCTTCCCCGCGCACCGCAATCAAAACGTCAATGATAACAACGTCGCGATCTCCATGACCAATTGGTGGGGCCTTAATATCATCGGGCTGGGAACCAACGCCGGCGGCAACTCCAACATGTTCCATTGCCCCGCCCTCAAATACAAAAACACCTACGGCGGCGTCACCTGGTCCTGGAGTTTCGATCCGCACTTCGTCGGTTACGGTTACAATAATTTCTTCCTCGGCTTCCATCCGGACGGCGTGGAAACCCAGATCGTCGGCGGCGTTAGATTCATCAGCAACGACACCTTCAAACGCAGCGGTCTCAAGGCCCCCTCCAGCACCCTCATGATCGCCGACTGCATGCCTTCTTCGGACGATATCAACGGCTGGAGTTCCTGCTGCTATTGGGTCTATGCCTCCTGGACCGGCCATCAGGGCGTCGAAACGAATCGCCACGGCGGCAAAGCCGAGGTCGTCTTCACCGATGGCCACGCAGAAACTCGTATTGACTCAACCATCAACCCGCCCGTGGACCCGGCCGACGCCACCGTCCAGGGCCAGATTAACTCCCGCTACTGGGACCCCCTGCAACACTCACTGAGGTGACCACTCTGTTTTGATTGAATGACATTGAATTGAGCACCATGAAACGCATCCTCTCCGCCCTTCCTGTTCTCATCCTTTCCTGCAACTTTGCCCTGGCGCAACTCGATCCGGGCAACCCGCTCTCGGGCCTTGAGAAGCTTAAAAATTTCAAGACCATGCGCGCCTCTTCCGCCGACCCGGACTGGCGCAACGGCAACGGGGACTGCCGGTGGATCAAACCGGGCGGCACTCTGACTCTGGCCGATCTCAAAGGCCCGGGGGAAATCGTCCACTTCTGGTGTACGATTGCCGACCAGGAGCCGAATTATTCCCGCTTGCTCACCTTGCGCATTTATTGGGATGGCGAGACCAACGCCAGTGTTGATTGTCCAATTGGCGATTTCTTTGGCATGGGGATGGGCGTTGACAAACCGTTCGATTCTTTGCCGGTTCGCGTGAGTTCCGATGGCCGGGGCCGCAACTGTTATTGGCCGATGCCGTTCCGAAAATCGGCCCGTGTTGTCGTTGTCAACGAAGGCAAAAAGCCGTGCGATGCATTCTACTATTACATAGACTGGCAGCAATTGCCGTCGTTGCCGGATGACAGCGCCTATTTCCACGCCATGTACCGCCAGGAGTTTCCATGCGTGATGGGCCGGAATTATCTCATCGCGGATCTTAAGGGGCGCGGGCAATACGTGGGCACAGTCTTGAGCGTCTATCTGACATCGCCGGGTTGGTTTGGTGAAGGGAATGATCTCTTTTTCATCGACGGCGAAAAGGAGCCAAGTTTGCGCGGGACCGGGACGGAAGATTATTTTTGCGACGGCTGGGGTTTCCGCGAGCAGTCCGGCCCGTTTTATGGCACCCCCCTGTGGGAAGGCTATGACACAGGCAATCGTGGCAGCGCCTACCGCTGGCATATCGCCGATCCAATCACATTCAAGAAATCGTTGCGTATGGAAATCCAGCACCGGGGCGCCCAGGATTTCCCCGACGGCACATCCACCGGCTACATCGAACGCGACGATTTGATGTCCAGCGTGGCATTCTGGTATCAAATCGAGCCTCACCAGACTTGGCCGGCCTTGCCATCCGGGCCGGCGCGATTGCCGTTCCACGAATGGATTATGCTGAAAGGCCATGAAGCCTTGACTGCTGCGAAGCATTCCGACGATCCAATTGAAGTGCAGTCTTTGGACGGAGTGACCGACGGCAGGCAACTGTGGTTCCACCCCCACAACGACAAAGGATGGTTGGAAGTGTCGTTCGAGACCCGGACAAACCAGGACATCGAACTGACCGCCAAAACGGTGCATTCTTACGATTACGGGATCTATCGGGTGCTGCTCGACGCCAGGCAAATCGCGCAACTTGACCTTTATGATTCTGCAATCGTTCCTACAGCGGAAAAACTGGGGACTCAAAAGCTGGCGGCCGGGATGCATACCTTGCGGTTTGAATGCGCCGGCAAGTCGCCCAAATCAGCCGGGTATTATTTGGGCTTCGATGCGCTGGTGGTGCGTGTCCCGGTTTACAGCCGGCCCTCAAGTGTCGATTTGCGAACACTGCAAAAACATAAATAATTAGGAACTATCACGCGCTCGGCGTCCCATCTCTCATGCGACTGTTCGTCATCTTCGTGAGTGCCGCATGGATCTTGAATGTGGACGTCCTGCAAGCCGGGCAACTCTTCTCGCATGACGTGCGGCTCGATGACAGTGGGAAGCTTCTCAGTTGGGTTGATTGCGAATCACCTTACGACTATATCATCCGAACCAATTGGGAGATGTTTAAGAGCATCCCGGTGCAGCCGGGTGGCTACCGAACCTATTTTACCTATCCGGAATTCAATGGACTGAACGATCCTGCCCAGCCGCTGTTCTCGGGACGCCCCTGGGCTCACAACCCCGCCGGATTGTTTGCAATGCTCACCGACGGGGCGATCCTCTACTACGCCTATTCCGGGGACCAGACCGTCATGGATCGTGTGCGTGAAATGCTGGATCACATGATCACGTTTGGAACCACGGACGCCACTGATTCCTGGGCGCTGGTGCCCTATTCCAGCTCGGATGCCGGCAACCCTGTTTACAAGGGCGGCACGGACACCATTTACTGCGACCAGGAAAACCACACTCCTTGCGGTCGCGGTGACGGCGTGGGCTATCTGGAACCGGACAAGGTCGGCGAGCTCGGGTACGCCTATCTCCAGTTCTACGAGTTTACCCTGGAGAAGAAGTATCTCCAAGCCGCTCTCCATTGCGCCGATGCGTTGGCGGCGCATGTGCGCCCCGGAGACCAAAGCCATTCCCCCTGGCCTTTTCGCGTCGATGCCAGGACCGGGACCCGGATTCGCGAGGAATACACCGCCAACACCATCGGCCCCATACGCCTGTTTGACGAACTTCTCCGACTCAAGCACGGTCACCAAAAGTCCTACAGGCGCGCGCGCGACATGGCCTGGCGTTGGCTGATGACTTACCCCGTCCAGAACCAAGTCTGGACGCAGTATTTTGAGGATGTGCTGATCTATGCGGACTACCGAACCAATAGAAACCAGTATTCGGCGCTGGAGACCGCGCGCTATTTGCTCCAGCACCCGGAGAAGGATCCCCAGGCGCTTGTCCACGCCAGAGGGATGCTGGACTGGGTGACCGGCTTCTTCGCCACCGACTCGGTGACAATGGCGGGACTGCACGAGAAGGGGTTGCAGTGGGGCGCGGAAGTGCTGTCCGAGCAGGTGAACGACAAGGACAAAATGTCCAGCCACACGGCGCGCTACGCTTCCGTCCGCGCCCTTTGGTATGAAGTAACGGGCGATCTTGACTCCAAAGAACGCGCTTTTCGTTCTTTCAACTGGGCCACTTACTCGTCGCGCGAGGATGGATTGGTCCAAACCAGCCTTGATGTTCCCACCGGCTTTTGGTTCTCCGACGGCTACGGCGATTACATGCGCCACTTTCAGCGAGGCATGGCATCCGTGCCGGAATGGGCTCCGCCTAAAGAGTCGCGCCTGCTGGGTTCGACTTCCGTGGTGCGCGCCATTCATTACGGGGACCACAAAATTGATTACCTGACGTTCGACAAGGCGTCGCGCGAAGTATTGAGATTGCGGGATGCTCCAACGGCGGTTCGCGCCGGGGAAAAAATCCTGCCGCTTGTGAACATCCTCAAAGGGGGCGTTCAGGGATACACAATGGAAGCAATCGCCGGCGGTGGTTTTGCGGTTCGCATCCGGCACGAGCATTCGGGTGATGTCACGATCCAATTCGCGAACGCCCGCCTTCAAACGAGATGAAACCGGCCTCTCGCGGCCAGTTTGGCGCTCCGGCGAAATTCTCCAGGCGTGATCCCGATTTTTTGGGTGAAAACAGTGTGCAGGTACTCGCCATAGTTGAAACCTGTTTTTTCGGCAATCTGGGAGAGATTCCAGTCGGTATCTGTCAATAACTGTTTCACTTTTTCTAGGCGCAACCGCACCACCTCCGCTTTTGGGGAGCGCCCTATCTTTGCGGCGAAACGCCGTTCGAACACGCGCCGGCACATGCTCGCCACTTTCGCCACCTCATTGATGGTGATCGGATCAAAAGCATGATCGCGGATGAAACGCAATCCGGTGACCAACTGGCGGTCATCCAGGGCCAGCACTTCTGTGGAGCGCCGCGTCACAATCTCGCGGGGAGGGATGAGCACCGGCTTCGCGGGGGGAGTGCCGCCTGCCATCATCTGATCGAGCATAACGGCTGCTTCATACCCGATGCGGAGCGTGTCTGGAGCCACGCTGCTCAGGGGGGGGTCGGACAAATCACAGAGTATTTCATCATTGTCCACCCCAATAATCGCCACTTCCTCGGGCACTGCCAGATCCAGACGCCGGCAGAGATTCAAGACCTGCTGGCCGCGAATATCGTTGCAGGTCATGACTCCTATTGGTTTGGGAAGCGAAACGAGCCACTGTTCGAGGTGTTCCTGAAAGAGAAACCCCTGCCTCTCGTATCCGATGGTTTGCGTTTCCGGCGATCGCGTCGGCGGGGCGTACATCTGGCACGAAAACCCGGAAAGCGCCAGTTGTTCCTGAAACCAATGCGATCGCTTGTCGGAATAATTGGCTCCTACGAACCCGCAAAACGCATAGTGTCGAAAACCCCGGGACATGAGGTGTTCGGCGGCGATCTCCGCCACCTTCCGGTCGTCGGTATCAATCAGCGGCAGGTTGAAACCGCTGACCGAGCCGCGCAAATCCACCGCCGGCACACCGAGTCGGCGGACAAACGCGGCCATTTCCGGCGTTTCCACGCGGGCGATGACCCCGTCTCCGTCCCAGTTCCTGAGCCAGACTGGAAAAGCATCGGTCCACTTCCATTCGTCGCTTTGCACGGACCATTCGTGGTGCTCGCGCACGAATCTGCCAATGCCCAGGAACAATCCACGGCCGTAAGCCCGCGACGACTCGATGAGCAGCGCCACACGGCGGCGGCGTTTTGGGACAACTCGTTGCCGGCGGGGTTTCATACCACGAAGAACTCATGCGGCAAAAACCTCAACGGCCTCACGGAATGGACGATGGGCATGTTCACTGCAATGACCTTTTGCGTTTGTATTGTCTGATGTTCTGTCAACGGACACCCCTTTCTACGCCTACGTCGCAAATACTCAATAAAAAAACGTGTTCCCTCAATGACAACCGCCCGGATTTGTTGCAAAAAGGATGGTGCGATCGAGCCGAGATTGGTGCTCGCTCCAGGGCCTGAGAATAGTTCAATGAACAGACAGTAACTCGAATATGCCAACAACATTAAAGCCCAGGCAGGTTTACCTGGCCTCAAGCGGCGACCTGCGCCTTTCCGCCAATCAAAAATGCTGGCCGGAGCAGGCGAAAATGGAGGCTGCCCTCACCAAAGTTCTCAAGGCCGGTGGTTGGACCCCTGTGCGTGCCCATCCTTACGACAAGGCCAGGAAGCACGGCTTCATTGATTCACAAAAAATGGGCATGGAAGTCTTTCGCCGCCTTGATCCAAGCGCGCCGTTAATTGTGGCGGAAAGCGTCTGGCAATACAGTCATCACGTCTTGTCCGGCTTGATTACCCATCGCGGGCCAATTCTGACCCTGGCCAACTGGAGCGGCACCTGGCCCGGGTTGGTGGGCATGCTCAACCTCAACGGCTCATTGACCAAGGCTGGTGTCAAATATAGCACACTGTGGAGCGGGAACTTTTCTGACAACCTGTTCAAAGACAGCCTGCGGCGATGGCTCACCCAAGGCGCCGTCACCCACGACCAAAGCCACGTCAAGGATCTCGCTCTATCGAAACTGCCGGAAGCGGATGAGCAATTTGGCCGGCAATTCGGCCTGGAGTTCAGGCGGAAAAAGGCCATCCTCGGTGTTTTCGACGAAGGCTGCATGGGGATGTATAATGCCGTCATCCCGGATGAACTGCTCCATCGCACCGGCATTTTCAAGGAACGTCTCAGCCAGTCTTCCCTTTACGCCGCCATGCAGTCGGTTTCGGATGGCGAAGCACAGGAAGTTTATGCCTGGCTTAAGCGCAAGGGGCTGCGTTTCAACATTGGCCGGGACAATGAAACTGAATTGACAGAATGGCAAATTCTTCAACAGTGCAAAATGTACGTGGCCGCCGTCCGCATCGCGGATGAATTCGGCTGCGCCGCCATCGGCATTCAATACCAGCAAGGGCTTAAAGATCTCACACCTGCGAGCGATCTGGCCGAAGGTTTGTTAAACAATGTGGACCGGCCGCCGGTGAAGCACGAAAAGAACGGCCGCATACTTTTTGCCGGCGAAGCCCTCCCTCATTTCAACGAGGTGGACGAATGTGCCGGACTGGATGGGCTTGTGACCTACCATCTATGGCGGAAACTGGGGTTTGCCCCGGAAAACACGCTCCACGACATTCGCTGGGGCCGGCACTACAAAGGGGATGGCGTGAACGATTACGTCTGGGTATTCCTGATTTCCGGCGCCGTCCCGCCGGCGCACCTTGGGGGCTACAAATATGCCGTGAGCGAGCGCCAGCCTCCGATGTACTTCCGCTTGGGCGGTGGAACAATCAAAGGGGTTTCCAAACCCGGCCCCATCGTCTGGAGCCGGGTGTTCATCATGGACGGCAAATTGCACTGCGACCTCGGCGTGGGCCGGGCGGTTAATTTGCCCCAACGGGAAACCGAACGCCTTTGGCGCGAAACCACGCCTCAATGGCCCATCATGCATGCCGTTCTCGATGGGGTTACTCGTGACCAGATGATGTCCAGGCACAAAGCTAATCACATACAAGTGGTTTATGCGCCAACCGAAAAGGAGGCGCATCGCGCGGCGCGGATTAAAGCAGCGGCGCTGGCCGCGCTTGGTCTTGAAGTTCATCTGTGTGGCAATGTGGATTTGGGTTGAACAACCACTGCCGGACGGCACATGATGTCTCCGTCGGCAGACAGGCAACAGCAAGGAAATCAACATGCGTCGGCGTCGATTCCTTCAACTCGGAGCGACCTTGCTCCTGCCTGCTGTCTCTGATTGGCATCTTCTGGCGGCTGAAGCTGCTTCCTCACTCAGCCTCGACGCTTCCGGGGGGATAATCCCTGCTCCAAACGATGCTGTGCAGTGGCCAGCTTACCGGGAGGCGTTGGTCAGGTGGCGCGAAGCAACCCGGGCACGGCTTCATTACGACGGCGCGCTATACCGGCGCCCGGAGTTTGCCTGGTCCGCCTCCAATTATGCCTGCTGCTTTCTCATGATGTGCGACGAGACATTTTACGACTTCCGCCGCGGCCGCTACACCGTGGAGACACTCCTTGACCAGGGAAAGCGTGAATTCGGCGGCTACGACAGCGTTATGTTGTGGCACGCCTATCCGCGCATCGGAGTGGACCAACGCAATCAATTCGATTTTTACCGCGACATGCCCGGTGGACTCAAAGGCGTGCGCGACGTCGTCCGCCAGTTCCACAATCACCATGTCAGAGTTTACCTCGACTACAACCCTTGGGATGTCGGCACCCGCCGTGAGAAAGACCCCGACCTGGAAGTGCTGGCCAACATCGTGCATGAAGTCGGGGCCGATGGGCTTTTCCTCGACACGTTGAACAAGGGTGGCGCGGATTTTCGCGCAAGGCTGGATGCCGTGCGACCGGGCGCGATCTTGGAGAGCGAGGATGCCGTGCCGCTGGAAAACATCGACGACCATCTCGCCTCGTGGGCGCAATGGTTCCAGGACAGTTATGCCCCCGGCGTACTCAAGCACAAATGGTTCGAGCCTCGTCACATGCAGCACCAGATTCGGCGATGGGACTATGATCACACCGGCGAGTTGCACTCAGCCTGGATGAATGGCGGCGGGATGATGATTTGGGAAAATGTGTTCGGCTCCTGGGTGCCATGGAACCAAAGGGACCGCTCCATCCTGCGCGCCATGCTTCCGATCCAGCGCCGGTTCTCCAAGCTGTTCAACAACGGAAACTGGACGCCGCTTGTTCCCGTCGAGCAACCCGGCGTCTTTGCCTCGTTATGGAAAGATAACGACCTGCGCCTGTGGACGCTGGTCAATCGTAACGAAACCGCCTGCAACGGCATGTTGCTCAAAGCGCCCGCCATTGCCGGCCACCGTTACTTCGATCTGTTAAGCGGCATCGAACTCACAGGGGATTCCGACAAAGAAAGCATGTTCTTGTCCGGGAAGATTCTTCCGCGTGGCATCGGATGCTTCCTCTCCGGCACAAGCGCGGCCTTGGGGTCGGACTTCGGCGGTTTCCTGATCCGGCAATCCCGGTTGGACTCTCAGAAATGTTTCAAGACCGATCGGCTCAAGATCGAAATGGAAACGCTCCCGATCACCCGTTCGCCGCATCAACGAGTCCCGCCTGGCATGGTGGAGATTCCTCCGGTTGCCGTTGAGTTGAGCATCGACATGCGCAGAAGGGAATGCGGCTATTATCAATCCACGCCCCCGTCGGATGAGGATTTGGGAGATTCTTATGACTTTCGGGTTCACACGATACGCCGCTCTGTGGCGCTCATGCGATTCGCCATGGATGAAACGCTTGTTACCAACGCAGATTACGCCTCCTTCCTCCAGGCCAGCGGCTATCAACCGCGCTTCCGGCGTAACTTCCTGAAACACTGGCAGCACGGACGTCTCCCGGCGGGAAGGGAACAACATCCTGTTGTGTATGTGGATTTGGACGACGCCCGCGCTTATGCCAGGTGGGCCGGCAAGCGGCTTCCCACCGAGGAGGAATGGCAATTCGCGGCTCAAGGAAATGATGGCAAGAAATACCCATGGGGCGGCCCAATGGAGCCGGGCCGCTGCAACGGCGGAGAAACGGGCGACACCACGCCCGTGAAAGCCTTCCCGCAAGGCCGCTCGCCGTATGGTTGTTATGACATGTGCGGCAACGTTTGGGAATGGACGGAAAGCCAGCGCAGCGACGGCCACACACGATTTTGCATCATACGGGGAGGTGCCTTTTTCAAGGCAGCGGGCTCTGGTTGGTATGCCGATGGCGGCCCGTGCCCGGCCGATTTTGCCGCCAAGTTTTTGATGATGTGGCCAGGTCTTGACCGATGCAGCACGATTGGCTTTCGCTGTGCGGTTGACCTTGAAGCTTAGGATACTGGCTTTTCAAGGCAAGGCCACGCCGCCGTCGGACACGTTGCTTTTGTCAAACAGGCGCGTGCCCAGAACCATTTTTTTGGGGACGGATTCCCCTTTGAAAATCTTCAGGGCGGCATGGATGGCCTCCGCGCCTCCAGTCGGATAGCGGAAGGTCGCGTCAAGTATTCCTTGCTGGACATACGCCACCCCTTCCTGCGGCAGGGCGTCGATCCCCACGAACAGGATGTTCTCCCGTCCGGCGGCCTTGGCGGTGACGGACATCGACAGCACCAAACCGGTGGCCTTGCGGTCGTTGGTCAGAAGGGAGAAGTTGGAGGCGATGGCCTTTCGAGGCGAGGGAAAGCGGGCCGGCCAGCCATCCATTTGCACCACGCCGCTGGTGTGGGAACTATAGGCGCCAAACAAGCCGAGAAATAGTTCGCTGGCGCCGGAACCTTGTAGCCCGCCAATGCCCACGACTTCCCCCGCGCGGGCCGACAAAGATGTTATCCGCTACCCTCATCGTGCCGATGAGAGACAATTCCTGATGGATCACCGCCACGCCCAGTGCGCCGGCCTGGGGCGGATTTCACGGATGCGCCTCGCGACCGTCGATTTCAAGGCGGCCTTCGAAGTCAGTGTGGATGCCGGTGAGGATCTTAATCAAGGTGCTTTTGCCCGCGTCATTCTCCCCGGCCAGAACGTGAACCTCGCCCGCGCGGCATTCGAATTGGACATCCCGCAACACCGTGACTTGCCCGAATCTCTTCGTGATGCCGGACATGCGCACTAATGGCGGCTGGTTGGGAGTGGATTCGGGCATTTATGTGTACTGGATTTGGCGAATGTCGAGCGTGCCCGACTTTGGTTCGTAAAACGGCTTGCCGCCCCGGACTCCAACTGTCCCGTAACTGGTGGCGGTGGAGAAGAAACAGCGGAAATCGCCCTTGATGGACGGATGGAGGTAAAGAACTTTGTCAACCGCGTCATACCGCGCGCCGCTCAAGCCGAACAAGAGCGCGTAGGAAGACATGGCGCGGGCGTACCAGTGACCGCATTCGTATTCGTCGAAAGGATTGCGCACACGCCCGTCATAGCGGTCGCGGCACGCGCGCACGATGGCGAGGCCCTCTTTGACCATCCCCATGCGCATCATGTGGGAAGCAGACTGATATTCAATGCCGGTCCAAACTTCGTTGGAGTACGGAAATGGCAGGGAAAGCTGGCCGCCTTTGGGCCAGGTGCAGAGGAGCAACCCTCCTTCAGCGCCGCAAGCATAGGACGGGCGCTGGGGATCAGCGAAGTCCGAAAGGTCTTGTTTCAAGTTGTAGCGATGAACAGCCCGCAGATGGCTTGTCACCAGCGCCGGGTCCAGCACCTGACCGACGCCGCAAACCAGGGCCAGCCACGAACCAAGCACGCCATCGGAAAGACAGCCGTCGCCGTATTGATACTTCGGCCCTTCCTGCGCAAGGATCGCCAGCGCTTCGGGCGAATAGCTGCCGCTAAAGCTCGACAATTTCGTCGGGTCTTTGGCGCGCAGTCCTTTCCACTGGATGCGCTGCACAAAGTATTCTCCGTTGAAAAGTCTTGTTTGCGCATTTTGGGTGCCGGTCCGCAGAAGCTGGGAGTAAAGCGGAACTTCATCCTCGAGAGCTTTGCCTATTGTCACGGCAGCTTGCAACGCCCCCAGATAGAAACTGGTGCACATGCCATCCGGGCCCCAAAACTCGATGTCGTAGGTATTGTGATGCGGCTCTTCGACCATGCCATCGTGGCGCGGGTCCCAAGTTTCGATGCAGTAGTCAAGGCTCCGCTTCACCCTGGGCCAGAGAGAACGCAGCCATGCCGTGTCGCCGCTGATGCGCCAATCGCGGAAGACTTTCATAATGCCGCCGAGTTGACCGTCGGCTGCGGCATGAAAATCATGCTCCAACGGGCGAATTGGCAGCGCGCTGCGAAAAGTTTGATGGCCGGCCTCATTTTGGGAAGGGCCAAATTCGGTTTCCCGCAAGGTGTGCTCCAAATTCGGGAAGAGATGGGCAATGGCCTGGGCGTAATTCCAGACGTGCGTGCAGGAGCCGCTGCAACAGCCGGATCCGTCGTCGCACCCTTCCCACCCCCACAGTCTGCCGTCCGTTTGCCGGAGCACCGTCGGTGATTTGAGGATGCTAAGATTCGCACCGACCCCTTCCAGCACTTCGGGCGGCAGGGTGGAATCGTAAAAGCAATCGCTGAAACGGCGGGTGTTGCGGCGCAACTCATCGTAATGCCCGCTCCAATACGCCGTGACTTCCTCGATGCCAGCGAAGCGCCCCGCATACCACGGACGGAAGTATCCATCTGTGGACGGCGCGGCCCCGGCAGGGTCTTTGCCCTCCCGCAGATCGGTCTGGCCGACAAACCACGCCAGTCGCACCACGACCGTCCTGGATTCGCCCGGCGCAAGCTGGAACGGGACGAACAAAGTTGCGCCGGGACTGAATGTGCCGTTGGCGGGGGGCGGCGATTCAAAGCATGCTCCTTTGGCCACGTCGCGCCAGGCCATGGTCAACGGGTCCCACCACCCGCCGCGAAACCAGGCGTGGTTCACCTTGACAGCCGGTTCTGAGACTGACGCGGAAAACGCGCCTTCTTCCCAAGGCCGTTCCGCCGGGCTTCCACACCAAAGGATGAAGCCCCCTTCAACCGGCCGCACCGCCTGGGGGTTGCCGCCAATGGCCATGAAGTTCTTGGAATTGAAAGAAAAGACAGCCTCCTGCCCATGAGAAGCGCGATTGGTAAATCGATATTCCAGCGCGGCGACGGGCAGGCACGTATTATCGGTATCGCCCGGTTCGAAAGGGCTCCAGCCCGTCAGCTCGACCTCTACCGGCCACTCATCAACGGCAAGGTGGACCGTGCCGAAGGGAAAGCGGGCATCGAATGCAGCCTTTTTGAAACGCGGGAGGCCGTAGGTCGTTCCACCAAAGCCCATGCCGGATCCGGGCAGACCAAAAATCTTCCGCGCCGGAACAGGCCCTTCCAGCACGCGCGCCGCCGGCTGTGCCCCAGGCAAAGCCAGCGCGGCAAACAGACAGGGTTCGTTGAAAAAATCGGGCTGATTGCGTAGCGAGACATGCGAAAGCGCACCGGTGCCTTCCAAACAGATCATGCCCGCGCCGATTCCTCCCATCGGGTACGCCACTTGGTTTATAAATTCCCCAACATATCGGCCATTATAATTCCGCTGGCCGCGCGCGATGCGTGCTTTCCGCGCGGATGTATTTTCAGCCGGTGACGCGCGACCCGTCCCGAAACCGCCCGTCGCGCCCAGCGCGCTGGCCGTGACAGCGGAAAATTTAAGGAACTCCCGACGCGGCATCCGTGATTTTTCGTTTGAATCCGGTGTTGTCATTCAATGCAATTCCAGTTCGTCGCGGGAGGGGAACTTGGGGAATTTTTTGTGCGGCTCGATTTGGTACCAGAAAGCCACCGAAGCCACGTCATCCCGCAACGGCAGGTATCGATCGCCCGATTGCCAGCCAAGGGCCTGGATGGTCACCTTCAGATCATGCTCGAACCGGACCGGATCCGGAATGTGCCAGCGATAAAGGCTGAAACGCTGTTGCGAATCGTAAACCCCATCCGGTCGAATGACTTGAGGCAGGCCGGAATAAGGATGGGTGAATTCCACGTAGCTTATCTTGCCATCAGGTCCGCTGCCTTCGAAATCATAAGAGCCGCAGAAATAATCCTCCGTCCCCGTGCCGCAAATGGTCGGAAACGCCTCATCGCCGTCGATGAAAAACTTCACCTCGCCCTCGCCCCACCAACCGGTGTTGTGCGTGCCGTAGGCCAGATAAGTCCCGACGTACTGGCCATTGCCTTCCACCTCGTCCAGAATCGTGTATGTGCCTTTGGTTCGCAACGGATTCTCCCGTCGGAACTGGGCGTGGAAATAAGCGGCATTGCTTGGAACCTCCCCCAGGGCGTAGTTGATTTGGTAATACAGGACCATTTTCTCATCGGCCAGGTTCTCCATCGTAATGCGGCACTTCTTCCGGAACGGCATCGGCCAATAGCAATTGAAGCCGCAGCGGGGATTCACGCAAACCGGCGCGGAATTAATCAACGGACAACGGTCCCACTTGGCC
>JBKQUS010000069.1:0-24943 GCA_052325505.1 Limisphaerales bacterium | reverse complement strand
CACAAAAAGTGCCATTTGGGGCCCGTAAACATTGATAAAATCGACGATTTTCGGGAATGATGAAAGTCTTTGCAAACTCAGCGAACTCCCCTCGGTATTCAAAAAACTTAACAAAGTAATACTAGGCTGTTTCCGAATCGTCTATACAATGAGGCCCTCTCCCGGCCTGCGGCCACCCTCTCCCCGCAAAGCGGGGAGAGGGCAGGGAGAGGTGTTCGTATAAAAGTTTCATCGGACCTCTACACTAGAGTATTTGAGGCTTTTCAACGGGTGACTTCCAAATCACCCGGTTCTCCGTTTTCACATTCATCGACGACAAACCAGCGCGAAGCCGGCGGGCAGACCAGAATCCCGATTCATCCGCCGTTGTCATCGCGGGCGACGGCTGGCTGGGAACGGAGGCGATGGCGAGGGTGGCGATCCTGCCTCGCAAGGCGAAGATTCCCAGTAAAAGACCGCAAACAAAGCAGGCCGCCATCGCCCAGGCCCACGATGGCGCCCGCCACGCAGGCCGCGTTTCGGGCAACTCCACCACTTTTTGGCCGGCCAGCGCCAGCCGCGCCAGCCGCAGTGTTTCTTCGATTTCCGCGGCTTCCCTTCTGGCCGCCGGTTCCCGCTCCAGATGGGCCTCCAGCAACTCCTCCACGTCGGGCGCCAATTCCCCCGCCGCGCGGTCAATCAATAATCTTTCCAACACGTCACTCTTCATAATCACTGTTCTTCAAATGCGCCCGCAACTGGCGGACCGCGTGATGCAGCCGGGACCGGACGGTGCCCACCGGCACGCCCAGGCTTGCGGCCATTTCCTCGTAGGAAAGCTCGCGTTGCAACCGCAACTCCAGCACCTGCCGCGAGGCCGCATTCAGCCGCTCGATCCCTTCCCGCATCACTTCCAGCCTCGGGTCCGCCGTTTCCGTCTCAGCCGGGGGCGGCTCCTCCGGCAATTCTTCCGTGGGCCGGGAGCGCCGGTGCATTTCCGCGCTCAAATTCCGCGCCATGCCGAACAAGTAAGCCCGGGGCGAATCCGCCTGCAGCAGCCGGTCGGGATGCTTCATCGCCGCCGCAAAAGTTTCCTGCAATAAATCCTCGGCCGTCTGCGGGCTGTCATGGCGCCGCCGGAAGAACGCCAGCAATTCCGGCCCGAAATCCCGGTAAATCTTCTCGATCAATCTGGCGTTCTCGCCGGTGTCATCCATGTGCTTCAATCGCCGTCATCATGTACGTCGGTCAGCCCGCCCGGAAAGTTCAAAGAAAGTGGTGTGGTTCCCCCTCCACTTCAACTCCTCCGCCCCCTCAAGCATGTGCTGGACAAATTTTGTTTGCGCATTGACAAATTATGGATAATGGTTTTGGCGAGCATGCAACCGAACATGTTCAAGATGCCGGTGACGAATGGGGCCGCCGCGGAGGCGGAGAAGGACGCGTTTCGCCGCGCACACCCGGTTCTGGCGGCGAAGAAGCATTTTATGGCCGATGGCGAAAACTCATTCTCAACCGGGCAGCTTCAAGCTCATGATTGCAAGCGAAAAGCAATTGCTTATCCATTGCCCGAGACCGGCCAAGACAGTCGGGAATTACCTGTCAGCTAAAACAAAAATCACCAGTCATGAAAGCGAACCATTCTTTTACTTGTCACCAGGCCGCCCGGATGCGGCGCACCCTCCTTCGCGCCCTTGCGTTTATCATTGTGGGTGCTCCTGTGCTGCTGCCGGCCCAATATTCGGAAATCAAAATGGGCGAATACCTTCACTATGCAGTGGCGGCCGCGAATGGCGGCGTCTATGCCGGAATCGACGGCATCGGATACACTACCATCTTTGGCGCCCCTTCGGTCTTCGAGCCCGGTAACGGTTGGGTCGATCTGCCGGGCTCGATGGGTTTCAACACCAACAGCCGCTATTCCGGCCAGCCAAAAGGCATCAGCCATGACGGCTCGGTCATCGCTGGCTACATGGTCGGCGTGGTGACCAATGGAACTTCAATCCAATACGCCGCTTACTGGGTGAACGGCGTGGAGTCGCTGGTTCCCGCCCCGCCGGACGATCCGGCCCCGACCATCATGAGCGCCACCGGCGTTTCCGGCGATGGAGGGACACTGATCGTGCAGGACCAGAACGGCGGCAAAACGGAAAGTTATGTTTACAAAATCGCCGGCGGGACGTTCACGTCCCTCGGGTTTTTTCCGGGAAACGCCAACCAGCAAACTTATGCGACTGCGATCAACAAGGATGGCAGCATCGTCGCCGGCTATTATGATCTGGATAACGGGACCAGCCATGGCTTCATGTGGCATGCCACCAATGGCCTGACGGACATGGGCATCCCGGCCAGCCACCCCAATACCTATTACTTGGAACCCACATGCATGAGCGATGATGGCGCCACTGTATTCGGCCAGCTCACCGAGCTTAACGGCTGGGTGGGCTTCCGCTACAACACCACGACCGGCTTTCAGGACACAGGAGGCATTGTGCCCAGTGCCTGCACGGCGAATGGAAACGAAGCGGTCGGAATCGAAAATATGTATTTCCCGGCCGTCTGGTCGGTTGGAAACGGCGGCGGTTATCTGGACCATCTCCTTTCCGCCAATGGCACTCCGCAGGCGCTGGGGACCACCGTGGGGCCGGTCACAATTTCACCCGATGGCTCCGCCATCACCACTCTCGGCCCGGATGCCTATCCGGTTGACCAGATCTGGTATGGCACTTGGCAGGTTCTCCTGCCGGCACCCCTTAAAACGGCGGCGATTCCACCGGCCACGCAGACCTTCTCAACGCCTTATCAGGAGACGCTCAGCGAACCAGCTGGAACGCTCATTCAAAATGCCGATTTCAACACGGGCGTTTCCGCAACCCTCGTCCATGGGCCGCGCTACGCATCCGCATTTGTGCTGCACGCGGACGGATCATTCACCTATACGCCTAAACCTGGCTATGTCAGCCAGGGCCTTGATCCCGAAAATGGCACGCCTACGGATACTTTCACCTATCATCTGGTAAGTCCGAACGGGACCAGCACCAACGCCGTGGTGCAGATTACTGTGGAGCCACCCACCGTCCCTACGGTTGATACACCCGCGTCCACAAATGTCGCCGCCACGACGGCAACGCTCGGTGGCATTGTGGAGAGCGATGGAGGCGCGACCATCACCGGCGTAGGCGTCGTCTATGCGCCCACGGGCATTGACAGCAACCCGCAGCTCGGCGACACGGTGGCGAGCAATGCCATCGGCACCGCCACGACGGGCGTCTTCACCGTCAATGTCAGCGGCCTCACGCCGAACACCGTTTATTCCTATGCCGCCTACGCGACCAACAGCCAGGGGGTCAGCTACAGCTCCACCGGCATTTTCGTCACACTGGTGAATTTCTTAAGCTGGCAGCAGATGTGGTTTGGCGATCCGGCCAGCCCCGATGCAGCCTTGAATGCGGATCCTTACCAAACCGGTGTCCGGAATGTTCAGGTCTTTGCCTATCTCGGGCCGTATCAGGATCCCAGCACGGCCAGTCCCGCCCTGCTCCCGCAGGTGCAGACGGGCAGCGGTAATCTTTTCTACAGCTTCACCGAACCCGACGGGGTGAGCGGAATCACCTATGGCGCGCAGTGGAGCGCGACCTTGCAACCCAACGACTGGCACGCCGTCCCCGACACCGGCGACCCAGCCGCTACACCGCCAAGCCACCTTTTTAGCATGCCCATGACCAGCCCTCTACTCTACATGCGGCTGACGTTGACCGTTCATTAGCGCGCGTTGTTGTGCCAAGAGTCGAAGAAAAACCTGATGAAGCGGATCGGTCGGATGCGAATGATCCTTCAAACTCGATTCCGCATTCCACTGCCAAATCCTCTTTGCGTTATTCTTAAGCCCTTGCCTTGCAAGCCCTTAACGCCGTTTTCACCAAAAATCACGGTTTTCTTAACAATTATTCCAAAAATCTATTGACTAGATAATATATGAATTGTATAGTTCTCTTAATGAATTTTGAAATGAGGGCCGAAGTATGAAGGAAAAAACGAGAAATCCCGCCTTCGCAGAGTTGCGCCGCGGCAAGCTCCCTCTGACCAAAACGACTGCGACAACCGTGATGCCTCGTCGCGCCGGCTTGTCGAGCCAAAGCCTGGCGGCGGCGGAAGCCCCCTGGACGAAGGGAAATCAAACCCCACTCAAAGCGAATCGCACCGGATCGCACCAAGTCGCAGTGATTTTTTTAAACGCTTACTTTGACACCGGAGCGCTTGGGCACCCAAGAAAAGCGAAAATTGGGTTTGGAGCCGTTTTTCCATGGTTTCAGCCGGAACCGTCTGCCGTTCAATGCGTTCCGATGGAAATGAGGCGCGTTTGTCTTCGAGTAATTTCGACCTGTTACGACCTGTTACGACCAAAAAAAAGATGAAAAAAATGTTGGGCTTGCCCCGAAGGCGCGGACAGGTGGAACGCGAGGTTGACCCGCCACCGCAACAGGTTAATTTCTTGGCAAGCCGTCGCTTGGAGGCGCTGGCTTGAGGGCATGAAAATACACGTCATCCCGGTCCGAATGTTGGGCGTCCCGCTGGCCGTTCTGTGGCTGGCGGGCTGCGCCAATCCCGGCCCGCGCAGCCGTTAACTGGAGCAAATCGAGCCGGGCAGCCTGCCCAACCTCATCGCCTATCGCGGCGCCACCAATCTCGAAATCCGCTAACCTTTTCATGGCAAGGGCCCCTACGCCATCGCCAGTTGGCCGCCGCAACGCATTGGCGCCCCCGACTTCGACTATCGGTATGCGGTGCTGGCCTTTGACAAACACCCCCCGCGCTCAGCTTGTGCAGGACGGTGTCGAACATTCATGTCAAGTCCCGCGAGTTCATGATAGACCCTGTTGTTAACTACTTGATCAATTTGCTGAGGGCGGTCAGGGGGGACGGCACGCGCGCCAAGAAAATCATCGCCGCGATGACGAACGGTTTGTAGCCCGCTTCCCGATACGTCCCAATGCGGTGCTTCTCGAACACCCCTTTTGAGACTTCACCCTGCGCGCAACTCACACCGGAAATGTCCGCCGGCAGGCAGTGCATGTAAAGCGCATTGCCGCCTTTGGTCAGCTTCATCTTCTTTTCGTCGCATTCCCAATTCTTGTATCTGGCGTTGTTCGCCAGGCATTCCTGCTCCAGCGCCTTCAACCCGTCGTGGTCACCCTTCCGCAGCAGCGGCGTGCGCCGTTGCATCACGTCGAATGGCGCCCACGATTTCGGATAGACCATGTCCGCGTCGCGAAAAGCTTCTTCCATGCTGGACACGACCTCGAATTTTCCACCGCTCTTCGCGCTATTCTTCCTCGCAAGCTCGACCACTTCCGGAATCAAGCCATATCCCTCCGGGTGCGCCAGCGACACCGTCATGCCAAGCCGGCTCATCAAGCCGATGATCCCCTGCGGCACTGAAAGCGGCTTGCCGTAACTCGGCGAATAGGCCCAGCTCATCGCAATCTTTTTGCCGCGCAGATTTTCCAGCGAACCAAAGACGTTTTTCAGATGCGCCAGGTCCGCCATGCTTTGCGTCGGATGGTCGATGTCGCATTGCAGATTGATCACGTTGGGCCGCTGATGCAGCACGCCCTGGTCAAACCCTTCCTGCACTGCGGCGGCGACCTCGCGCATGTAACGGTTTCCCTCCCCCAAATACATGTCGTCCCGGATGCCGATGACCTCGGCCATGAAGGAAATCATGTTGGCCGTCTCGCGCACGGTTTCGCCGTGGGCAATTTGCGACTTCCCCTCGTCCAGGTCCGCCAGCGCCAGGCCCAGCGCGTTGGCGGCCGCGGCGAAGCTGAAACGCGTCCGCGTCGAATTGTCGCGAAAAATGGAAATGGCCAGCCCGGTGTCGAACACCCGGAATGATTTCCTCGCCCGGTGCAATTCATGGAGGCACTCGGTCACGAGGCTCAAGGCGCAGATCTCCTCGTCCGTTTTCTCCCATGTCAGGAGAAAATCCTTGCCGAGAGTGTCGGTCTTGAGTTTGTTCAGTTCGTCAATTTGCTTCTGTAACGATTTCATGTTTTTGGTCGCAGTGCCGGCTTTGGTAATGGCGCGCCGCCTGTTGGATGGCGTCAATGATCTGCTGATAGCCTGTGCAACGACAAAGGTTGCCATTGATGGCCTGGCGGATTTCCTCACGGGTTGCGTATGGCTTCCGCAGCAGAAACGCATGCGCGGTCAGCACCATGCCCGGCGTGCAAAAACCGCATTGGATGGCGCCCGCGTCCGCGAAAGCCTGCTGCAACGGATGCAGCGTCCCATCCGGCGCGGCCATGCCTTCAATCGTCAGCACCCGCTGCCCCTCCACGTCCTTGACCCGCTTGATGCATATTTTCAGCGGTTCATCGTCAACCAAGATGGTGCATGCGCCGCAGGCTCCGATGTCGCACGCGTTCTTCGCCCCGGTCAAATTTAAATCCTCCCGCAGGAATTCCACCAGCCGTTTCTCCCCAAGCTCGCGCGCCACCTCCATTTCCCTGCCGTTGATGTGCAATCTCATAGTTGGCATTCCTCCCATTGCGTCTGCTCCGCCGCCGCAGCCAGACGAATGGGCAGCGCAAAATGACGCCGCCCGGTGGCGTGGTAAATGGCGATGGCAATCGCCGGCGCCATGATTTCGTTGGCCGGCTCGCCGATGCTCTTGGCGCCGCTTGGCGAAACCGGGTCGGGGTTTTCGACGAGAATGGCTTTCATCTCCGGCAAATCCGTGGCGCGCGGGATGCGATAGTTGTTGAGGTTCAGGTTCGTGATTTTGCCGTCCTTCAGTTTGATCTCTTCATGCAAGCCAAAGCCCGTGCCCATGGCCATGCCCCCGAAAAACTGTCCCTTCACCATCCCGGGATTGATCGCTTTGCCGATGTCATGTGCGGCGACGGCGTTGAGCAGCTTCACTTTCCAGGTCTTTTTATTCACCGTCAGTTCCACCGCCTGGCAGCCATAGACCCAGGTGAAGTAGGCGTCGCCCTGGCCTGTGCGCTCCTCCCAGGTTACCCGCGGCGCCTTGAAAACTCCGAAGGCGTAGGGGAAACGCTGGCTTTGGAACATCGCCTTCATCGCGTCCGCGAACGAGATACACTCCTTCTTCCCAAAAACGCAATTGTCCTTGAACCGCACCTCCTCGGCACGACAATGCAGTCGCTCGTAAAGCGCCCCGGCGATTTTGTTCTTCAACTCTTGCGCCGCCAGCGTGACCGCGCCGCCGCCCATGATCGTCCCGCGCGATGCCACCGTGGTCCCGCTGTCGGGGATGTTCGAGGTGGAAGCCCGGCGATAGCGAATGCGGTTGATATCGACCCCCAGTTCCCGGGCGCAAATCAACATGAGCGCCGATTCCGATCCCTGGCCGTTTTCATGGATGCCGGTTTCCAAAAGTATCGAGCCGTCGGCCTGCGCGTTGATGATGGCGGCGCAGAAATCCACCCCCTCGGCGCCCAGGCTCACCCCGCGATAACTCATGGCCAGGCCGATGCCATAAAGCTCGTCGGAATCCGATTTCCCAAGGGAACAGCGGGCCAGTTTCGACGCATAATCCATTTCGCCGAGCACCGCTTCGAACACTTGTTCCATGGCGACTTTATGCCCGTCGAGCCGCTGGCCGGTGATGGTCAGGCTGCCCTGCCGCACCATGTTGCGGCGGCGGAACTCGATGCCTGTGAGGCCCGCTTTCGCGGCCGCAATCTCCACCATCTGCTCCATCGCGAAGTTTATCTGCGGCGAACCAAATCCCCGCATCGCCCCCGTCACAACGTTGTTGGTATAGACCCCGTAAGTGTCGCAATGCACGTTTTCCACCTGGTACGGCCCGCAGCATTGCACCGTCGAGCGCCACGTCACCCACGGCGTGACCGAGCAATAGGCGCCCGCATCGGCGATGATCCGGCACTGCACCGCCGAGATCCGTCCGCTCCGCGTCACGCCCATCTTGTAGTAAATCCGGTAAGGGTGGCGCTTGTAGCTTTCGCGGATGGACCACTCGCGCCGGTACATCATTTTCACCGGCCGGTTGAGCAATTTGGCCGCCAGCGCCGTGCGCGCGCAGACAATCGCCGCAGTGTCATCCTTGCCGCCAAAGCCGCCGCCCATCGGCACTCCCACCACTTCGATTTCCGAAAGCGCAACGCCCAAACACGCCGCCGTGAACCGCCGCGTGCTGAACGGATGCTGCATGCTGCCGTACACCTCGATGACGCCGTCGGGGCGCGGCACGCAGACCGCGACTTCCGGCTCCAGATAGGCGTGCTCGATGAATTGCGTCTGAAATTTCTCCTCAATGACAAAGGCCGCCTCGCCAAATCCCTGCTCCATGTCGCCGCGGCGGATTTGATGCGTGGCAATGATGTTGCTGCCGTGGTTCTGGTGGACCAGGACGGCATCCGACGCCATGGCCTGTTCGGGATCCAGCACCGCCGGCAACGGCGTCGCCTCCACCCGCACCAGCCGGGAGGCGCGGATGGCAATGTCGCGCGATTCCGCCACGACCATGGCCACGACGTCGCCGTTGTAACGAATCTTATCATCGGCAAAAATGCGGTAATCCCGGACGATCTGACCGCATTGATTGGCGCCGGGCACGTCCCTGGCTGTGAGCACGCGCACCACGCCCGGGCATTTTTCGGCCTCCTGGGTTATTATTGATTCGATCTTTGCATGGACGAAGTCCGAATACACGGGCGCGGCATGGAGCAGGTTTGAGAATTTGAGGTCGTCGGTGTACTTCGCCCCGCCCGTGACCTTGGCATAGGCGTCATTGCGCCAGGATTTGGATTCCCGCTGCGTCACAGACGCGCTCCTTTCGATGCGCTGCGCGCGTGGCTTTCCTCAAAGCCGGCCAGGGTTGGCTCAATTGCCGCGGGCATCTGGATGTTGGCCATGGCCGCGTCCACGTCTTTCAATCCGTGCCCGGTGATCAAGAGAACGATCTGCGCTTCCGGCCTGAGCAATTCTTCAGCCTGGATTTTTTTCAGCACCGCCACAGTGGTCGCGGCGGCCGGTTCGGCAAAAAGACCTGTTTTTCGGGCCAGGGTCTGTTGCGCCGCCAAAATCTCCCGGTCCGTGACTGTGAGGGAGAAGCCCTTGCTTTCCAGGACGGCCTTCCTCGCCAGGTGCGCGTTGGAAGGGACCGAGACGGAAATTGAATCCGCAATTGTAGCCGGATGTCGTACAGACCGGTAATTACCGGTAATGATGTAGTGGTGAATGGCGGCGGAGCTTGCGGCTTGCGCGCAGACCAGCCGCGGCAATTTGGCAATCAACCCCGCCGATTTCAGATCCTGGAACGCCTTGTAAATACTATAAATAATCACTCCGTCGCCGACGGGCACGATGATGGCGTCCGGCACGCGCCAGCCATTCTGCCGCCAGATTTCCAGCCCGGCCGTTTTCTTGCCCTCGATGGTCAGCGGATGATAAGCCGTGTTGCGATTCAATCCGCCCTTCGCGCCCGTATATTCAAGCGAGAGCCGGAAGGCGTCGTCATAGGTCCCCCTGACCGGCGCGACGCGAGCGCCATAAAGGAGCATCTGCGCCAGTTTCGCCCGCGGCGCGCTTTCCGGCACAAAAATCAGCGCCCGTTTGCCGGCGGCGGCGCACACGGCGGCCAGCGCGCTCGCCGCGTTGCCGGTGGAGGCCGTCACGATGGTTTCTTCGCCCAATCGGTTGGCCTCCGCCACGACCAGAAATGACGCCCGGTCTTTCAAGGACCCGCTGGGGTTCAGTCCATCGTTTTTGATCCAGACATTCCTGAAACCGAATGCATCCCCCAGCGCAGCCGACCGGAAGAACGGCGTCGCTCCCATGGCGTAAGCCGGGTAAAATCGAGGTTCCACCGCCGAAAACAAATTCCAGTCCGGCTTCGTCTTCCTGAATTGCTTGCGGATGGCGGCGAAGTCGAATTCCACCGTCAGCACGCCCACCAGCGGGATGCCCGGACGATATTTCCTGGCGCAGGACAGGCAAAGATAGCGCACCTCCTCGCGCCGGTAGCGCTTGCCGCATGTGCTGCATTTATAGACAAATTTGACCATGAGTGATTAAAACCTGTTTGGCTGTTTCATTACAATCGCTTCCATAATCTCTTTGCCAGCTCTCGCGCCCGCGCGTTCACGCGCTCCTCGTCCAGGTTCAATTGCAGCTTTTTGTTCGTCATCAACACTTTTCCGCCGACGATGGTCGAGTCCACCGCGCTTTGGGAAAGGCCGAAGACAAGATGGCCGAACAGATTTGTCCCGTCCAGAGGCGTTGGGGGGATGTAATCAAAAATCACCACATCGCCGGCGCAGCCTTCGCGAATTTCCCCGAAGCGCAGCCCGAAGATTCGCCCGGCGATTTTGGGGTTGTTCACGAACAGGGCGTCCACCACCTCGGAAAATCCTGCCGACGGGCTTTCCGCCGAGAGATGCTGGCCCCAAAGCGCGACCCGCAGTTCTTCCAGCATGTTCGCGGTCATGGCATCGGTGCCCAGTCCGACAAGGACGTTGCGCCGGTTCATCTCGATGATGTCAGCCACTCCCACGGCGTTGTTCATGTTGGATTGCGGATTATGCACCACGGCCGTCTCCGTCGCCGCCAGCAAATCCAACTCTTTCCTGTTGACATGCACGCAATGGGCCGCGATGGAGCCGCGGCCCAGGATTCCGAACCGGTTCAGCCGTTCGACGACCCTCATTCCCGAGGCGCGCCGCGCCGCCGCCTGGTCGCTCGCCGCCTCCGCAACGTGAATATGAAAGCCCGTGCGCAATTCATGTCCCAGACTGGCGGCCTTCTCCAACGATGCATCGGACAACGTGAAGGAAGCATGCAGGCCAAAGAGCGCCTTCAGATGATTCTCCTCCCGCTGCTGACAACGGTGTATGAACCGGACATTCTCCGTCAGGCCCTCTTTCGTGATCCGCGCGCCGTCACGATCAGATACTTCATAACAAAGGCATGCGCGCAGGCCCGTCTCCTGCACGGCCCGCTCGATTGCGCCCAGCGAGCCGGCAACGGCCCGCGGGCTGGCGTGATGATCGATAATAGCTGTCGTGCCATGGCGGATAGCATCGAGCAAGGCGATCAGGGCGCTGTGGTAACAATCCTCCGTGGTCAGCGCAGAATCGAGCCGCCACCAGAGGTTCTTGAGCACCCCGGTGAAATCCCCGGCCGGTTTGGCCTTGGTCAAGCCGCGCGCAAACGTGCTGTAAAAATGGGTGTGCGCGTTGACCAGCCCCGGCATCACCACTTTGCCCGCGGCGTCCAAACGCCGGCCCGTGAAGCGCCCCATTGTGTTTTTCGGCCCCACCCGCGTAATCACGCCGTTTTCAATCAGCACCGAGCAATCGCGCCGGACGAACGGCTTTCCGCCGGTGGAAAGGGCCGTTCCGTTTTCGATGAGCAATGGGCGCGGCATGGGGTGGTCAGGATTCCTGGAGCGCAGCCAACTCGCGCGCCGTGCGCGTCCGCATGGTGATCGCGCCGGCAAAACATTCCCGTGCGCACAACGAGCAACCCACACAACGCGCCGGATCGAACGCCGGGACCCCCCGCGCATCCAGCGCGACGGCCTGATACGGACAACGCGCGCAGTTGCCGCAATGCTCGCAGGCCTCGGGCGCAACCTGTGGCAGTTTCTTGATCGCGGACAGCGCGTCAAAATCGGTAATGGGTTGCGGCAGGGCGGAGCCAATCAGTTCTTCGACCGAACGGAAACCCCGTTCTTCCATCAAACAGCTCAAGCCCGAATGCAGATCATCGACAATCCCCAGTCCGTGCTTCATCACAATGGAACAGAACTGCACCGTCCGCGCGCCCAGCGCCAGAAAATTGGCCGCCGCCTTATAGTCCATCGGCCCGGCGTTGCCGGAAACAGTGATGCCCATGCCCGAAACCCGCGCCAGGGTAAGATAACTGACAGGCAATACCCCTTCACCCGACATGCCCACGATCACGCCCTCTTCCCAGCGCCGGCCGTTCTCCGCCCGGCGAAACGCCAGGGACGGAAAACTGTTGGCCAGTGTCACGCCGGCTTTCTTCTTCGGATGCCTGGCCAGAACTTCCCGGATTTTGTTGATAATCGGTTGGATCGCGGTGACGGCGGCGGTGAGCTTGAACAATTTTGGGTTGTCATTGCTGCTGGCTTCCATCACCCAATCGATGACCCGGGCCGTCAGTTCGGCATTTTGGGAAACCACCTCGCCCTGCGTGCCGTCGCCGCCTTGCGGACAGGAAAGACTGTATTCCACGCCCATGGCCCCGGCATTTTCGAGCTTGCGCGTGTTTGATTGCCACACGGCCTTGTCCTCCTCGTCCCGGCCGGTGATTGGTCCGCCGGTGGATGCCAGGGTCAGCCGGTCCGGAAACTCCTTCACCAACCGCCCCACTTCACGGCAGACCCGATCCAACGGGTGCCCGGAAACATTGTCGCAGTTGCCGTATGTCGAAGCGCCCATCATCACCATGTATTCCGACGGGATGTGTATGGCCACGTTGTCGAACGCGGTCTTCATCACGCCGCCGGACCACCCCCGCTCGTAAGCTTTGCGCATCTGAGCGTAACCATCGGTATGCGGCGCGGCGGAAAGGAGAAACGGAGACAATATCCTGCGCCCAAAAAAATCGGCTTCCAGCGATACCGGGCATGGGTTCGCGCCCGCCAAAATCATCCGGCTTTTGGCGCGGTTGTGGATCCGGAGGGTCTTTCCGCCTCGCAGGAAGGCATCCGCTTCAGCCGCCGCATTCTTGCCGCTGGCCACGGCCTCGACCACCGTCGAGGAACCAAGGACCATGTCGCCCGCGTACAAAATGCCCCTTGCCTTTTTGACCGGAATCTTCGAGCGGCCGCCGATGGCGGACACAACCACGTCGAATTCGCGAAAGAACGGCGATTCCTTCGTATTGACAGTAAAGTTCTCCGGCCGGGGCGCCTTTCCCTTGCCGAGCATCAACCGGGCAAGGCGCAGGCCCCTGACGCGCTTGCCGGCATGAACAATCTCCAGCGGCCTCGAGCAGCTCGAAATCTCAATGCCATGCTCGATCAACAAATCCCGTTCGAACGCCGTCAGCGGCATGTTTTCCTGCTTGCGCCGGTAAATCAGTTCCACGGCAAGCGCGCCCCGTCTTTTCGCCGTGATGGCGCAATCCACTGCGACCGCGCCGCCGCCCAGCACGGCCACCCTCTTGCCCGCCACGCTGATCGTCTTCCGGTTCTCCAGATACTCCATCCAGGACAAGGCCAGGTCCCCGCCGGGGATGTTCAAGCGCAAGGGTTCATCCATACCCGCCCCCACAATGACGGCATCGTGGCTGGCCAGGAGAGAATCGGGGCTGACGGCAGCGCCGGTTTTAAATTTGATCGCGCCCAGCCCCTTGAGGAACGTAATATCCGCCCTCAAAGCCCCCCTGTTCAACCGGAAATCGGGGATCAGATTCATCATCCCGCCCAGCGCTTTTCGCTTTTCATAAATCGTGACCTTGTAGCCGAGTTGGGCAAGCGCGCCTGCGGCCCCCAAACCTGCCGGCCCGGCGCCAATAATCGCGACATGCCTTCCGTTGCCCGGGGAGGTTTTGAATTCGGCCATGCCGCATTCCATGGCTCTTTTGACAATCGCGGCCTGCACGGCGGGGATGTTATTGGGCTGGTCGAATGTCCGGCGCGCGCACGCCTTCACGCAGAAATAATCAGGGCAAACCGCGCCGCACACGCCGCCAAGGGGGTTGGCGCCCAGGATGAGCGCGGCGGAGCGACGGTAGTCGGATTTCTCGCCGACCCGCGCCGCCATGATGAAGTCCGCCGGCGAGCAGTGCGCCGGGCAGGCCTCCCTGCAGGGCTTCTCCTCGCAGTAAAGACACCGCTCCAGTTCCGCGCGCAACTGCGCGTCCGTGAGCGAACCATCAGCCTTTTTCATAGAAATTCCAGATATTCCGCTGGCAGTATTGCAAATCAGCATGGCTCCGATCCGCCAACCTCCCCACACGCCTATTGGCCATTGCTAATCATTTTTTGTCCAGCGGTGTGCCCGCTTCCCGCTTCGTTCCGCCTTGAAGCGGGGCCGTGACCATGGAATATTGCCGTCGTGAAGTTCCTGGCCTCGATGCTCGTTGCCCTTTTGACTTTGCCCGCCCTGGGTTCGGCAAAGATGACGGCGGTCACCATCGACGGCGTGTCGTACGCCGACATTCAGGATGTCCACGTCGTCAGCGGCGGGCGCATCGTCATTCTCTATGACAACGGCGGGACAACGGTGACGGCGGACAAGCTGCCGCAGGGGTTTTTGGATTCCTGGGGCATCACGGCGCGGGACCTGGCGGCCTCGAAGGCGGCCGCGGAAAAACAGGCCGAGCAATCGCTGGCCCAGGCGGCGCGCGCCGGCGAGTTCCGGGAGGTGGACGGGGTCGTTTATGACTTGCGCAAACCCCAGGCCGGCTGGCGGCAGTTTTCCGACGCCAAAATTCTGCAAGTGACCGGGGACGGCGCACTGGTCCAGGACTCGCCGAACGGACCCACCCCCTCCGAGGTTTTCGTCCGCAATCTTCCCCGTATCTTCGCCGACAACGAAAAAGCGACGTTCATGGCGAAATTCACCGGGGAATTCAGTTACATCAATAAATATCTCTTCGAGAAAACGATTCGCTCTTACGACGTGGGCCGCGTCTGCCAGCGAAATGAAATCCCGGACGCCATTGTCAAAGGAGGCCAGGCCGCGGCCAGCCTGCCCTCCGCGGCCCGGCACGCGCAAAAGGAGCGCCCCGCCCGGATGCTGCCGGACAGCAAGGGATTGCGCATCATCGGTTCGGGATTCTTCATCACAAAAGACGGCTACCTCCTGACCAACTTTCACGTCGTCCGGGACGCGAACAGGGTTGAAGTCAAATATAAATTTCACGACTTGAAGGCGGAGGTGGTCGAAGTGGACGAGGACAATGATCTGGCCCTGCTCAAAGTCTCCGGCAAGGACTTCTCGCCTCTGGCCATTTCACACAAGGCTTCGGCCGATTTGGGCGAGGAGGTGTTCACCATTGGTTTTCCGAACATCGACATGCAAGGCGTGGAACCCAAGTACACCGACGGCAAGATCAGCAGCCTTTCCGGCATGAGGGACGATCCGGCCGAGTACCAAATCAGCGTGCCCGTTCAGCCCGGCAACTCCGGCGGCCCCCTCTGCGACGCCAATGGCGAGGTGGTGGGGATTGTCGTGGCGCGCCTGGACGATTTGGCGGCCTTGCGCGAGTCGGGCGCGGTGCCGCAGAACGTCAATTACGCCATCAAATCAAAACTGGCCCTGCGTCTCTTGCGGCGGGTGGAGGGCGTGGCCCAGCAACTCATTCCGGCTGCGACCGCCGCCAAACCCGCCAAGCCTGTCCAGGCCGTGCAAGACGGCATTGCCATGATAATGGTTTATTGACCCGCGGCGCGTCATTGCCACAGGCCCTTGGACCAGCTATGCTTTCCCCTTGCCGGCCAAAAAGCCGGCGCAAATTCAATGGCTCTTATTGTTCAAAAATTCGGCGGCACTTCGGTGGCCAATCCCGAGCGCATCAAAAATGTGGCCTCGCGCGTGGCCCGGTGCCATGCGCAGGGCGACCAAATCGTCGTCGTCGTCTCCGCCATGAGCGGGGTGACGGACAATTTGATCAAAATGGCCAAGGAACTCATGCCCCTGCCCAGCGAACGGGAAATGGACATGCTTCTGGCCACCGGCGAACAGACCACCATCGCATTGACCGCCATTGCCCTGCACGCCAGGAACGTGCCCGCCATCTCCATGACCGGCCCGCAGGCGGGCATTGTGACCGACGGCGTCCACACCAAGGCCAGGATCAAAAACATCACGCCCAAACAGATCCACGCCCTGCTCAAAGAGGGGCGGGTCGTCATCGTCGCCGGTTTCCAGGGCCAGACCAAGGAAGGGCAGATCACCACCCTGGGGCGGGGCGGTTCGGATTTGACGGCGATTGCCCTCGCCGCCGCGCTCAAAGCCGATATCTGCCAGATTTATACGGACGTGGACGGCGTCTATACGGCCGACCCGCGCATCGTGCCGGACGCGCGCAAGCTGGCCGAGATTTCCTACGACGAAATGTTGGAACTGGCCGGCCTGGGCGCCAAAGTCATGCAGTCGCGCTCGGTCGAATTCGCCAAAAAGTTCGGCGTCATTTTTGAAGTCCGCTCCAGCCTCAACGACAACTCAGGAACGATTGTGAAAGAAGAAATACCCAGCATGGAAGACGTCGTCATTCGCGGCGTTTCGCTCGACAAGAACCAGGCCAAGATCACACTGGTGGCGGTGCCGGACCGGCCCGGCGTGGCCGCGCATATTTTCAAAGCCATTGCCGAGGCCAGCGTCAACGTGGACATGATCGTGCAAAACATCAGCCACACCCCCGCCTCCCCTGCCACCGACCTCTCCTTCACCGTGGACAAGCCGGATTTGCTCAAGGCGAAAAAGATTATTGACGGATTGAAGGAAAAGATTGGCTTCCGTGAAGTCATTGCCGACGAAAAAATCGGCAAATTGTCCATTGTTGGCGTGGGCATGCGCAGCCATCCCGGCGTGGCGGCAAAGATGTTTGAAACGCTGGCCGACGCCGGCGTCAACATCGACATGATCTCCACCAGCGAAATTAAAGTCTCAGTCATCGTCGATCTGGCCAGGGGCGAAGAAGCCATGCGCCTGGTCCATCAGGCCTTTTTGGGCAAGGTAGGGTGAGACTCTGTCGAACCCCAACTCGATCCAGTCAGGGCTCGACGGAGTCTCGCCCCACCGATTTAATAGGGATTGGATGTGAAAAGAGAAGTTCCATTCAAAGGGCGGGGCGCCGGGAGCAATCCGCCCAATCGCTTCGAAAAGATCCGGTTGGAACGGGATGAGGATTGGAATCCCGACGAAGATCCCTCGCCGAAGACCAGCTTTCTGCGGGATCTCTCCCAAAGCATCATCACTTACAACGACAGCCCTGATATTCCGTTCCGCGCCAGCTTGAACGTGTACCGCGGCTGCGAGCACGGCTGTTCGTATTGCTATGCCAGAATCACCCACGAATATCTGGGTTTCTCGGCTGGGCTGGATTTTGAGACAAAAATCATGGTCAAGGAAAACGCGCCCGAACTGCTCCGGCGAGAGTTGTCATCGCCCAAATGGAAACCGCAACCGCTGGGCATGAGCGGCGTGACCGATTGCTACCAGCCCGTCGAGCGCCGGCTGCAATTGACGCGCAAATGCCTGGCCGTTCTGGCTGAATTCAGAAACCCGGTCAGCATCATCACCAAGAATTACCTGGTGACGCGGGACATTGATCTGCTGCGGGACTTGGCGGCGCATCACGCGGTGACGGTCCATCTTTCCATCAACTCGCTTGATTCCGAACTGGCCCGCAAACTCGAACCGCGGGCGGCCTCCCCCAAAATGCGGCTGGCGGCAGTGGAAGCTTTGGCCAAGGCAGGCGTGCCGGTGGGAGTTTTGGTGGCCCCCGTCATCCCAGCCCTCAATGACTATGAAACCCCATCCGTTCTGGCCGCCGCCAAAGCCGCCGGCGCCGGGTGGGCCTGCACTGAAATCTTGCGGTTGCCGCTGACGGTCGCCCCGATTTTTGAACAATGGCTGGAACAAAACGTTCCCGAAAAAAAAGACAAGGTATTGAACCGCATCCGTGCCATCCGCGGCGGCAAGCTCAACGATGCGCGCTTCGGCTCGCGCATGCGCGGCGAGGGGATTTTTGCCGACCAGATTTCGCAAATGTTCCACGTCGCGCGCCGCAAAGTTGGCATCCCGGACGACGGCCCCGAATTGTCCACCGACGACTTTCGCAGGCCGGCAGGATCGCAGTTGGCGCTGGGCCTTTAAGGCTTCCGGCTGTGGGGGCATTTCACTTTCCGGCTCATTGGCCGGCTTTGTCCTCAACCTTCCTCTTCGGAAATAAGAATTTGTGATTGTCAGGAATTGATCTGTTAATTGAGAAAGATGGGTTCTTGAACGATGAAAAATCAAATTATTTACTTGATTTATAGCCGTGGAAAATGTTTCAATTCATGCCGCAATGAAAGGCAGGCAACTGCTTGCGTGTAAAAGCCATGAAATCATCAGTCCACCCAACTGCAGGGACTCCAACCCCAAACGCCAATATTATGAAGACTGCAACCCGTGCCATTTCAATCCGCCGGCCCGGCTTTGGACCTTTAATGCTCGCCGCCTGTTTGTGGTTTGCGCCGGGCGTCCGCGCCGGATTGACTGTTGACATCCATTCGTATCATGACGTCTACGGATACGTTGCTTATCCTTATCTCTACGCCAGCACCAATACGCCCAATTTCCCAACCGGAAATTACTTGATCGCCTCGCCGCAATATCCCGCCAATGGTTCCCAGATTCGTTATCAGGCAGTCAATAACACCCTCTCTTTCATCGAAGGAGGCGGGTATTACTACGATGACTTTGATTCCTTCATTTATGGCATCACCAACGGCCAGTGGTCCATTTGGGTGACTAATGGGAGCTCCACAACTCAATACAAATTCACCGTTACGGCCACCGGCTTCACCAGCAATTTATTTGGCGTGCCGGTGGAGCCGGTGTTTCCATTCAACGGCGCCTCGGACGTCACCGCCCAGCCGCTTTTCCTGTGGACCGGTCCGGCCAACTGGGGCGGGACATTGAGTGTGAGCGACACCTTCATCGACGCGAATGGGAATCGCGACAGCGAGGCCTCGTCAAATCTGCCGCCGAATCAAACGTCATGGCAGTGCCCGGTGGTGCTCCCCAATGGCACGAACGACTTTAGCGTTGATTACACCAGCGACGTCACGTCACTCGTTGTCGCCTCCACCCCGCTTAGCGGCTCGCAAGCCATCTCCGCCTGGACCTCCTCGGCCACCATGGAGAGCTACTTCGCGTATGATCCAATATTCACCGTCCAACAGACCATCGGCCCGAGTGGGCAGGCATTCAACGCTGCGCTCAACACCACCGGCCTGCCTTGGACCACCAGCGGCGACACCAGTTGGTTTGTGGAAACCACCAACACCCACGACGGCGTCTCCGCCGCGCAAAGCGGAATCGTCACCAACAACCAGGCTTCGACTCTGTCGGTCACCGTGACCGGCCCGGGGACCCTGACGTTCTATTGGGCCAGCCAGGGTTCCGGCAGCAGCTTTGATTACGAATTTTACATGGATGGCGACCCCAGTGGTGGCTACATGGATGACATTGGCGGCAACACCTCGTGGTATCAGGACGGCCCCTTCAGCATCCCGTCCGGCCAGCATAATTTGAGTTGGACGATTTTCGCCTACGGCGACGATGATCCTACCGAAGCTGGATTCCTCGATGAGGTCAGTTATGTTGCCTATGGTCCGGTTGAATTATTGAACCCGAAAATTGTCGGGGCAAACTTCCAGTTCCAGTTCCTCTCGCAGCCCGGCGCCACCCACAGCATTCTGTATCGGACGAATCTCGCCGTCGGCAACTGGCAGATTTTTACAAGCGTCAGCGGCGACGGCACCATGATGACTATGTCCCTTCCGCTGTCGCTGTTCAGCCCGGCCAGACAAGCTTTTGTTGGCATTTTAACGGCACAGTAAGGAACCAAGCGATTTGCGCAAGTGGCTGATTTGCATCCCAGCGAGCCAATGTCGCCCCTGTGAAAGTTGCGCGCCCCGCCGAGCTGTGCTTAAGTACACGAATTATGAATAGAAGCAATGGTAATCTTCTCGTTCAGACTTATTTGAATTTCGACGGCCGCTGTGAAGAGGCCCTCGAATTTTACAAACGCGCAATCGGCGCCGAAGTCACCCGGTTGATGCGTTTCAAGGACAGCCCGGAACCGCCCGCTCCCGGCTGCATGGCCCCCGGCTCTGAAAACAAAGTGATGCACGTGCAGTTCCGCGTCGGCAACACGCTGATCATGGCGTCCGACGGACGCTGCTTGGGCAAAGGAGCTTTTCAGGGCTTTTCACTGTCGCTCATCGTAACCAGCGATGCCGAGGTTGACCGGCTCTTCAGCGCCCTTTCCGAAGGCGGACAGGTCCAGATGCCGGCGGCCAGGACCTTTTTCTCCTCGCGCTTCGGCATGGTGACGGACCGGTTTGGTGTGTCGTGGATGGTTCTGGCGACTCCTGAATAATCTCAAGTCAAGGAAGCATGGGAGAGCCTGGTCTCTGCGGCGGCCTCACATCAACTCACGCGCCCGCGCCTTCGCTTCTTCCAGAAATGCCGCCAGCAAGGGCGTCATTTTGCCGCGCCACAACGCCCCGATCAGCACCGGCGGGAATTCCGGCAGTGGCAGCGCGCGCACTTTCGGCGAAAGCGCGTTCTTCGGAACCGCCACTGACAAGCCAATTCCGAGTCCGCCCGCCACGTAATTTTCAATCATGTCCGTCGAACTGGCCTCGATGGCCGGAAACCACTCCACCCCGAGCTTGTGCAGTTGCGCCTGAAAATCCCTGGAAATCGTTTCCGTAGCCGGCAGGCAGATGAGCGATTCGTCAATCTTGTCCTGCCGCCATAATTCCTCCGCCGACTTTATCCGGCTGCCTTTTTCCACCAGCAGCACCAGCGGCAATTCCAGCAACACCAGGGAACGAAAACCGGCCGGCGTCTTCCGCTCGATCAAGGTGATCATCAGATCCACCTCGTCCTGCTCCAGCAGCTCCAGGAGCTGGGCCTGATACCCGTCGCGCAATGAAATCTTCAGGCCGCGAAATTTCTTCCGCACATTTTGCAGTAACTGCGGCAAATGATCCCGCAGCACAATCGTCGAGGCGCCGATCCGGAAATGCCGCGCCTGCCCACCTTGAAATTCGGCCGCCACTGTATCGAGGTTGGAAAAAAACGGGCGGATGAATTCGTAGAGTTTTTCGCCGGGCGGTGTCAGCGCGAAGGGCCGGCGTTGAAACAATGTCACCCCGAGAAACTCCTCCAGTTGCGCCACCTGCGCGCTCACCGCCGGTTGCTGGATGCCGTAAGGGATGTTCCGCACCGCCGGCATGATGCCGCCGTGCCGGGCGACGTAATAAAACAGTTCGAGATGATGAACGTTCATTGAGCCAAACGATGTTGGCCAAAGTATTATCAATTAACGCCCTGCCCGCAAGCCGTGTTAATCTGCGGAAGATGAAAGCGGAAATAATTATGATGGATGCTGGAGACAGCTCGATTCAAGATGCCAATCCAATCCCGGGGTGCCCATGAAATACGCCGATATTCAGAAACTTCGCGACGCCGGCCTCATCACCGATGAGCAGCAGCGGCAAATCATCGGCCACTTCCACCTCAAGGAGGATGGCGGCAACAAATTCCTCGCCATCGTATCCATCATCGGCGCGGTGCTCATTGCGGCGGGAATCATCCTGCTCATCTCCGCGCATTGGAACGAAATTCCGCGCGGCGTGAAAATCGCCGCGGGCATTTTGCTGATGCTGGGCGCGCACGGCGGCGGCTGGTGGCTGCGCGAGGTGCAGGGCAAATACCGCCAGACCGGCGAAGCGCTGCATTTGATCGGCTCCTGCCTGTTCCTGGCCAACATCGCCCTGCTGGGCCAGATTTACAACATTGTCTCACGCCCGCCGAACGCGTTTTTGCTGTGGTGGATTGGCATCGCCGCGCTGCCCTGGCTGCTGCGGTCGAAGCCGCAACATGTTTTGTTCCTGCTCGCCTTCGGAGTCTGGTTTGGTCTTGAAGTCAACGACCGCGGCGGCTGGATTCATTGCGAATCGGCCCGGCAAATATTGCTCTATGCGGGGCTTGGCCTGGTCTGGCTCGGCGCGGGTTATTGTTTGCGTCGCACGAAGTTTTCTGAATTTGCCGGCGTGACGGAAAAGTTCGGTCTGCTCGTCTTTCTGGTCTTCGTCTATCCGTTGGCGTGGAAAGAATTTTTCGGCTGGGAGACCCCCGAAGTCCGCCAATGGTTGTTCCCCGTGCTGGGCACAGTCGCACTTTTGCTGCTGGGCGGTGGCATCAGGAATCTCCAATCGCTAACACGGCAATGGCGCTGGACGTGGTTCGCTGCGTTACTCGGCATGGCGATTTTCATGGCGACGGCGTGGTTCGGATGCTGGAAAACCGGCAATCCCGGTAGGCTGCCCTATTGGAATCCGGGTGATGCGTGGGACTACGTCCCCGGCGCGATCCTGCTGTTCGTGTTCTGCCTGCTGCAAATCCAGGTCGGCCTGCAAGAGCGCTCGCCGTTCGTGGTCAATCTCGGCGTCGTCTTCATCGCCCTGGACATCCTTGCCGCCTACTTGGATTTGTTCGGCTCCATGGCGCGGACGGGCGTGATGTTTTTAATTTCGGGCATTTTCCTGATTGTGTTCGGCGTTTATCTCGAAAAAAGGCGCCGGGCCTTGATGCAACAAATCAAATTGCAAAATACTGGAGCAACAACATGAAAAATCCCATCACAGCAATTAATTCGTTTCGGTCGGCGGCCGTGCCAATGTCAATGATCCTGCTGGCATTGTGCGTTTGTCGTTTCCCGGTCGCCGCTGCGCCGCAAGCCAGCATTGCGCTGGAGCAGCAGAAGCGGCTGGAGCTGATGAAATCCAAAGGGCCGGACACTTCGCTGACCATTCTCCCCGTGCGCCTGGCTGGCAAACCCTGGGACCGTCTGACCGAGGTGGTCGGCGTTCTTCTCGAACAGCAGGGATTGAGAAACATCGAGCTTGGGACAACCCCGTTCACACCGGCTGAAACAAATCTGGAAAATTTGGCCGCCGCCGTTGGCGCTTTTGTCAAAACTAATCCTATCACAACCAGCTACGCGCTTTATTCCGAATTCAATGGCAATCGTCAAACCGGCTTGAATGAATTGCGCGCAGTCGTCGTGGACCAAGCCGGCGCGGTGGTCTGGACGGACCGTCAGACGCCGCAGGATGAAGCGTTCCAGAAGATGGAACATCCGGAGCCGATGACCATGTCCGTTATGCTCGCCGAACGGCTGGGTCCGCATCTCGGCCTCAATGACGAGACCGCCAAAGCGGCCAAACCGGGCCGGATGGCGGCCATCATGGATCAACGGAGCGGCCTGCCGCCCAAGAATGAAACGGAGGCGCTGCCCGAACGCCAAAAGGCGATGAAACATGCGCTGCCCGGCGCGACCCTGCTGGTTTACCCGGCGCGGATTGGCGGGAACAAAAACAGCGTTCCCAGCGCGGCCAACGTCGTGCGGCTGCTCAATCAGGCGGGCTTGTGCAAGGCCATTCAGGCCGGGCAGCCGCTTCTCCTCAAAGCTTCGCTGGCCGACCCCAACGAACTCAAGGGACTGTGGAATCTGGCGCGCGAGTTCCGGACTTTTGTCCGGGCCAATCCGCCCTCGGCCGACTACGCGCTTTGCGCGGATTACGCTTTCAACCCGCAAAACCCGGAGCAGGGATTCGTGCATTTTGTCGTGTGCGACCGCAAGGGCGAGTGGGTGATTGTGGACATGCAAAACTCGCACCATCCCGATTACCAGAGCATCGGGATCATTTCCAGCGACCGTTGCGACCAACTCCTCGTCAAGCGCCTGACAGGATACCTGAAATGATTGGTTCTATTAGGCCTTGGCGCTGCCCGGGGCGCTCTATTTGACCAGTGCGCTTTTGAAGGGCCACAACGAAAAACATCCATGAAACTCAAACTCCTCATCCTCGTCCTGGCTTTGCAAACCGCCTGGCTGCTCGCCACGGTCGCCACGCAGGAATACGCGCTTAACCACGGCACCGTCATCCTTCTGGACACCCGCCGCGTGGACCCGCGGGACATGCTGCGCGGCGACTTTTTGATCTTGAATTACAAAATCAGCGACGTGCCAACGAACCTCTTTTCGCCGCCGGTAAAGAAAGATTCACCCTTCGGCGCAAACATCTTCGTCGCCGTCGCGCCGGGGACGAATGGCTTCCACGAAGTCACGCGCGCCAGCACCAACAAATTCACACCGGCGACGGGCGAAGTGATGCTGCACGGCAAACAAGCTTACGCCTGGTGGGCCGCTGCCGGTTCGATCCACGTTGACTACGGCATCGAGAAATATTTTGTTGCCGAAGGCACAGGCAATCCAACCGGCAAACTCACGGTCCAGGCAGTCGTGCCCGCCTCCGGCCGCGCCACCATCCAGCAAGTTTTTCTTGACGGAAAACCCTACGCTGGTGCCATGAAAGACTCCGCAGCCCGCCGCTAGCGCCGGAACAGGCAAATTGTTGGTGATTGTTTAGTGTGCCTCCACGATTACTTGGCTCTATCAAATTCCATGAGAGAAAACTGAAGTTCCGATTGATCGTTCATTCCGCAAAAATCACGGAAAAGATCGCTCGCGATTCTCGAAAACGCCAGTGCCCCGGATGGCATCGGCGATAGCTCAAATAAGGACCAAACGGGTATATTTGGATAAAACGCAGGGTTAAACTCCTTCGGCATTTCCGTAGCACGGGGCACTTCCAACCCATGGCAGTCAAAAAAGATTCTCATCGCTTTTTCTCTCGTCTCATCATGGATGAAAGTTATGTGTGACGTGATGGAGTCAGTCATGCGATAGACAGATACGGCAAGTTTTTCGTCCAGAGAACTGATCGTCAAATGACACCCATCGGCGCGGGAATCGAAAACAACTGCTACGTGTTTTTCGATATTTCCGAGCGTTTCTTTGACGGAATCATTGCGTAACACAACCGGCATGTCGGGTGGCACAACCCCTTCGGAAAGCTTTCGCAGCCAGACTGGTTTGAACAGGTCGGTCAGGTCTTTGCAGCCGGGGGGCAGTTGAATGCTCCGCTTGTTGTAATTGACGAACTCCGACATGGAGATATTGTACGCCGACACTGGACCGGTTTCCAGAATATATAGGCCGCAGGCGAATGGTCGATTGTGGTAGTGTCCTAATTTGAAATCCCGAATGTGAAATAAATCCAAAGATGGCACGATTTTTGTTTTAGGATTGTCGGATTGTGCCTTGTTCTCAGAACTACACTACAGATTGACAAATCCCCTTGGGG
>JBKQUS010000068.1:0-11908 GCA_052325505.1 Limisphaerales bacterium | reverse complement strand
CCCCAAGGGGATTTGTCAATCTGTAGTGTAGTTCTGAGAACAAGGCACAATCCGACAATCCTAAAACAAAAATCGTGCCATCTTTGGATTTATTTCACATTCGGGATTTCAAATTAGGACACTACCAGACATTTGATTTTTAGGCAGCTCGCAGCAGCGGGCGAGCAGCGATACCTTTCCGCCCGATGAGCGCCCATTGATTGGGTCTTTCCTCCCTTGAAACCCTCTGATTATGTCAAGTTAGCTCTCACCTCCACCCATCAGTCTCCCTTGAAAACGCCATCTCGCCACCTGACAGCTTTACATAAACAACGCCTTTACATCATCGGTGGACAGGGCAGGTGGGGAGCGGCACTCTCGTGACATGGCGCGAAAGGCTCGTCTACAATATCTGAAAGTCTTTTATTCTTGTGCTTCGCGGTTGCTCCGAGAGCCATTCTCCGGCTAGGTTTTCTCATGGCACAGGAGTTCGATACGATTGGCATCATCGCGGGCAACCGCTCGCTGCCGCTGGTCTTCGCCCGGCAGGCGAAGGCCCTGGGCGTGAAGCGCCTGGTGGCCGTGGCCTTCGAAAACGAAACCAACCCCGAGTTGGCGGCGTTGGTGGACGACATCGTCTGGCTCAAGGTCGGCCAGCTTGCGAAAATGATCTCGGCGTTGAAGGAGCGGAGGGTCGACTGCTGCGTAATGCTGGGGCAAATCGCGCCGAAGAATTTGTTCGATCTCCGCCCTGATTTTCGCGCCGTGGCCCTGCTCATGAGGTTGAAGGAAAAAAATGCGCAGTCGATTTTCGGCGCCGTGGCGGACGAATTGAAGAAGGAAGGGATCGAGTTGATCGACCCGGTGCGCTGGCTGAGGCCGCTGATGCCGGAAGCCGGCTTTTGTTTGGGACCGGCATTGAGCGGGAAGCAACAGGCGGACATGGCCCTGGGTTTGCGCATCGCGAAGGAGGTTTCCCGGCTGGAGATTGGACAGACGGTGGTGGTGAAGGAGGGCGCGGTGCTGGCGGTGGAAGGGTTCGAAGGGACGGATAATTGTTTGCGCCGGGGCGGATCACTGGCGGGGAGGAGCGGGGGCGCGGTGGCCGTCAAGGTGGCGAGGGACAAGCACGATTTGCGGTTTGACATTCCGTGCATCGGAATAAGCACGCTGGAAACGTGCCGGGACGCGGGCATCGCGGCGCTCGCTTTCGAAGCAGGCAAGACGCTGCTGATGGACCGGGAGTTGATCGAGGCGCTGGCCAAAAAACACAAAATCAGCGTGGCGGCTTGCTAATTGGGGAGTTGTGCTCAAACTGGAATTGGTGTTGAATCAGCGGGCTGATGAATACTACGCATCCATTTACAACGACGGCTTTCGAAGTGGCCGGGTACCGGATAGTCAAGAATTTTGGGGTGGTGCGCGGGATCGTGGTGCGGTCACGGTCGGTGGTGGGCAACTTCGGCGCAAGCATCCAGAGCTTTTTCGGCGGGAACATCACGATTTACACCGAGCTGTGCGAACAGACGCGGGACGACGCCTTTCGGGACATGATCACCCACGCCAACCAGTTGAACGCCAACGCGGTGATCGGAGTGCGGTATGACGCCACGGAGCTGGCGCCGGGGATCACGGAAGTGTTGTGCTATGGCACGGCGGTGCAGGTGGAGCCGGCCGCGCCTGTCGCCGCGCCGCCCGGCCACACGCCTCCGTAATTAGCACTTTTTTTATGTCAGGACACAGTCGATGGGCCAAGGTGAAGCATTTCAAAGGGGGAATTGACGCCAAGCGCTCGAAAATATTTGCGAAGTTAAGCAAGGAAATCACCATCGCGGCGAGGCTGGCCGGAGGGGACGCGGGGATGAACCCGCGTTTGCGCATGGTGTTGTTGAAATGCCGCGCCGCCAACATGCCCAACGACAACATTGAGCGCGCCATCAAGCGCGGCACCGGCGGCGGCGAAGTCATCGAGTACACCGACCTCCATTACGAAGTCTTCGGCCCGCATGGCGTGGCCATCCTGGTGGAATTGAGCACCGACAACAAAAACCGCACTGCCGCGGAAATCCGCAGCCTGCTGGCCAAAAACGGCGGGACGATCGCCACCGCCGGCTCGGTCAGCCGGCTTTTTCAGCGCAAGGGGCAGATCATTGTGCTGCGCGAGGCGGCGGGCGAGGATCAGTTGATGGAACTGGCGCTGGAGGCGGGCGCGGAAGATTTCAAGAGCGACGCGGAGGGTTACGAGATAGTGACCGATCCCGCGCGCTTCGAAGCGGTGCACAAGGCGGTTGAAACCGGGGGGATCAAGGCCGCCGGGGCCGAAGTGACGTGGCTGCCGGTCAGCACCATTCCGTTGAACGACGCGAAAGCCGCCGAAGAAGTCAACCGCTTGATCGAGTTGTTGGAGGAGCACGACGATGTAAAAGACGTTTACTCCAACGCGGAATTTCCGGCATGACATGGGTTGGTGATACGCTGTTTGCGCGGCTGCTCCGCTATCTGGCACAAGTAGTGTGCCGTTATCCGCAATGGTTTATTTATCCGCAGATCCTCCTCTTTGTCCTGAGCGTGTCCTATACCACGAGCCACTGGAAGGAAGACATGGACCAGGACAATCTTGTCGGAGGCGCCACCCACGATGTCTATATGAAATTCCGCGAGGAATTCCCCGGGGAGGACGAGCTGGCCGTGGTGGTGCAAAGCGGCGACATGGAACGCAACCGCCAGTTCGTGGAGCGGCTGGCGGCCCGGCTGGAGCCGGAAACCAATTTCTTCACCGATGTATTTTACAAGGGGGACTATGTGGCGCTGGGGCGCAAGGCGCTGTTGTTCGCACCGGAAGACGATTTGAAGCAGTTGCAGCAAGCCCTCAAGGATTACCGGCCGTTTGTGGAGGAATTCACCGAGGCAACCAACTTGGATTCATTTTTCGGGCTGATCAACAAACAATTTCGAACCGCCAAACAGGAGGAGAACGCGCAAAACAATGCGCTGATCAGTGCCATCCCCGCTTTGCAACGCATCGTGGACCAAGCCTCGGACAGCTTGTCCCGCCTGGGGACGCCGGTTTCGCCGGGCGTCACCGCGCTCTTTGGCAATTCGGAGGAAGCGGAGAGACGGATGTACACCACCTTCGCCCACGGCCAGATTTACCTCGTGACGGCGCGTGCCCGCAATCCGGATGTGGAGGCGGAAGCGGTTGAACGAATGCGGGAATTGATGCGGCAAACGGAAATCGAAGTGCCCGGTTTGAATGCCGGGCTGACCGGCAAGCCGGTGCTGGATTATGACGAAATGCAGCAGGCAAAACGGGATGCGCTGAAGGCTTCCGTGGTGGCGCTGGTCATTTGCTCGCTCATATTCATTTATGCCTACCATCAAACCGGCCGGCCTTTGAAAGCCGTGGCCTGCCTCATCATTGGTCTGGGTTACACCATGGCCTTCACCTTCCTGGTCGTCGGCCATTTGAATATTTTGACCATCACATTTGCGCCGATATTGATCGGGCTGGCCATTGATTTCGGCATCCATTTGATCACGCGTTATGAAGAGGAAATGCGCAATGGCCACACCCCTGTTCAATCCGTGGACCGGGCCATGGTTTTCACGGGGCAGGGCATCGTCACCGGCGCGCTGACCACGGCCATGGCCTTTCTGGCCATGGGCTTGACCGACTTCAAGGGCATCCAGGAGATGGGCATCATCTCGGGAGGCGGCTTGGTGCTGTGTCTCATCCCGATGATGACGCTGCTGCCGGTGTTGCTGATGAAGGGCCGGCAGAATATTATTGACCACGAACATGGGAGGGAGGCGGAGAAACGGGCGCGGATCGAAGACTTCTGGCTGCAACGGCCGGCGCTGGTGGTGGTTGTAACGCTGCTCTTCTGCGCGGCCGCGGCCCTGCAATTCAAGAAGGTCTATTTCGATTACAACCTCCTGCACATGCAAAGCAAGGGCATGCCCATGGTCGTCTATGAGATGAAGCTCCTCAATTCCGGGCAGTCGCTGCTCTCCGCGGCGGTGGTGGCCGACAGTTTGCAGGAAGCCCGACAAATCGAGACGAAGTTGAGAAAGCTGCCGTTGGTGGCCAGCGTGGATTATGACGACAGGGGCGACCCCATCTTTGATCTGTTGACCCGGGATCAGACCGGCCTGATAAAGCTGGTGAACTCGATTAAAAATGAAGTCAGCAATTTGCATTTTGCCGACGCGGACCCGGAACCCGTCCGCCTCCATGAGTTGAGCGCGACACTGTACAGCACCATGGGCTACATGGGCCAAGCGGCTGACGCGGTGGAAAAGGACCGGCCGGAACTGGCCAAACAATTGCGCTCCCTGCGCCTGGCCATCAGTGATCTCCGCGTTAAAATGCTCAGCGGCGATCCGTCGATTCCACAGCGGTTGCAAAAGTTTCAAGAGGCTTTGTTCGACGATATCCGCCACACGTTCGAAACGATCCAGAACCAGGACACCAGCAGCCGTTTGAAGCCGGAAGATTTGCCACCCGCCGCCCGCAATCAGTTTATCGGCCGCACCGGAAGGTACAAAGTGGAGGTGTTTCCGAAAAACGACATCTGGCAGCACGATAATCAGCGGGATTTCATCGCGCAATTGCGGCAGGCCATGGCTCCGCACAGCGACAAAGTCACCGGAACCCCCGTCCAGCTTTACGAATACACGACACTGCTGAAAAACAGTTATCAGCAAGCCGCCCTCTATGCCCTGGTTGCGATCGCGCTCATGGTGTTCCTGCACTTTCGGTCCCCGGGCTGCGTGATCCTCGCGCTTCTGCCGGTGGCCATTGGCAGCACCTGGACCGTCGGATTGATGGGGTGGTTCGGCATTCCGTTTAATCCCGCCAATATTATGACGCTGCCGCTGGTCATCGGCATCGGCGTCACCAATGGCATCCAGATACTTAATCGTGTCGCCGAGGAACAGAACCCGCGCATCCTGGCCAAGAGCACCGGCAAGGCGGTTTTAGTGTCGGGCCTCACTGCCCTGACCGGGTTCGGTAGCCTGACCCTGGCCAAACATCAGGGACTCCAGAGCCTGGGTCTGGTGATGGCGATGGGCATCGCCGCTTGCATGATTGCGGCCCTGACATTTTTGCCGGCACTGTTGAATATTCTGGCGCGATACGGTTGGACCGTGGCAAAAAAGAAGACCCAGTAGCGACAATGCAAAGTCACCACTGGGTCCGGAGGAACCGAGGTAAAAACCTCAAGTGATACACAAATGATACGAACTAATCAGTCAAAGTCAACGCGAATCTTGTTAAAGTTGGCAGGAAAACAGTCATTGCCGATCTATCTCGATAACGTTATCGTTAACGATATCCAGTTTCCCATCGGAACCAGAAAGAAGCAGGGGCATCGGAGTACTTGACGCGCCTTTAAAGAAACTTTTAGCATCCTGTTGCAAGTGAATAGCGCGCTCATGAATCATAAACTCCTCCTCATCTTCTGCATGGCCCTTGCCCTTCCGGCGCTCGGTCAAGAAGAGGACGAGGTGGAGGCAGGGCCGCTCTTCTCGGAATTCCCGTTGACGCTGACATCTGGATATCGACGCGAGGCTGCCGGCCCGCTGTATTATTCGCAGCAAGCCGGATCACAATGGCAATGGGCCTTGCCGCCATTGTTTTCCTACACGCGAACGCCGGAGGCGGATTGGACTGAGATGGAATTCCTCTATCCAATCATGACCTATCGCTGGTTCGGCGGGGAATACCGGCTGCAAATTGTGGAGTTTTTGAGTCTTGCCGGCGGGCGGAACATGTCGGAAATCGGGACGAGGCGATGCACGATATTCCCATTTTATTTCCAGCAGCGTTCTGCGGATACGAACCTCAATTATACGGCGCTCGTGCCAATTTACGGCGATCTGAAGAACCGGCTGTTTCGCGACGAAATACAATTTTTCCTGTTTCCGCTCTATTCGGAGACGCGCAAAAAGGACGTAGTCACGGATAATTATCTCTACCCGATTTTTGACGTTCGCCGCGGCGATCACCTGACCGGCTGGCAGGTCTGGCCTCTGGCGGGCGTCGAGCACAAAGCGCTCACCTTGCGGACGAACTCGCTTGGCGAAGCGGAAACCGTGGGTGGCCACGACCATTATTTCGCAGCCTGGCCGGTTTATTTCCACAACAGGGATGAGCTGGGTACTACGAACCAGCAGACGAGCATGACGGTGGTGCCGTTTTACAGTCAGACCAAGTCCGCCGCGCGGGACGAAACGTCCTTCGGCTGGCCGCTGGGCTACAACGTGATCGAAGACCGGAAAAGAAAGTACGTGGAACACGATTTATTCTGGCCGTTCTTTGTCTTCGCGCATGGGGAGAAGAGGGTGACGCGTATCTTCCCATTTTACAGCCAGGCCCACTACAGCGGTGGCGGAGGATCGATCTCCGGTCTGTTCGGCATATCAATCGCCGGTACAACCAATGCTCCACCAGCGGGCAAGTCCGATCTGGAAAGCGATTTTTATCTCTGGCCGGTCTATAAGTTCAACCGGCTGGAATCCGCCCCACTGGAACGGCGGCGGACGCGCATTTTCTTTTTCCTCTACTCCGACACGACTGAAAAAAATACCGAGACGGGCGCCCGGTTTCATCGGACGGATTTTTGGCCGTTCTATGCCTATCGCCAGGACACGGAGGGCAACCGGCGCTGGCAGGCTTTCGCGTTGTTGGAGCCGTTTTTTCCCAACAGCCGTAGTGTCACGCGCGAGTATTCGCAAGTCTGGTCCGTCTGGCGCTGCGAGAAGAACCGCAAGAGCGGCGCGGCCAGCCAGTCGCTGCTTTGGAATCTTTACCGCCGCGAAGAGTCGCCGCAGTCGAAAAAATGCTCGCTCTTGTTCGGCATTTTCCAGTATCAATCAGGGCCGGAAGGCAGGCGCTGGCGCGTCTGCCACGTGACGGTGGGGAAAAAACCGGCGCGCGCCCCCGCGCCTCAATCGTGATGTTCCGACATATCGGAGAAATCATAACGCTGTTTTGGCGAACGCTCGAGGCGCTGCCGCTGTGCTGGCGCCAGCGGGGCAAGATTGTTGCCCAGCTCTTCGAGATCGGCAACGTCAGCCTCCTGATGGTATGCATCCTGTCGCTTTTTATCGCGGGCGTGGTGGCCTTGCAAACCGGGCCGGTCATGGTCTCGCACGGCTTGGGCAGCGTCGTCGGCGGGATGATTGGTCTGTCCATGTGCAAGGAATTTGCCCCCGTCATGATGTCCATCCTGATTGCCGGGCGCATCGGCTCAGCCATGGCCGCGGAAATCGGCGCCATGCGGGTCTATCAGGAGATTGACGCCCTGCGCACCATGAATATTGATCCGGTCCACTATCTGGTCCTGCCGCGCATGGTCGCCATTGCCCTGGCCCTGCCGGCCCTGGTCACATTTTCCAGCCCCGTCGGCTGGTTTGGCGGCGCGCTGGTCTGCGTTCTGAACCAGCGGATCGGCCTCAGCTTTGACTCTTTTTTCCACAGCCTGCGCGACGAAGTTGATCCGGGGGACATCTTTAACGGGATATTCAAGTCATTCATTTTCGCCCTGGCCATCGGCATCATCTCCTGCCATCAGGGCCTGGTCACCCGGGGCGGCCCCCGCGCCATTGGCCGGAGCGTGACCAAGGCGGTGGTGAACTCCATCGTGGTGATCTTGATCCTGGATTACTTCCTGACCCGAATCCTGCTCTACGTCCAGAAATGAGCGCCACCCCCAGCCAGCCGGAAAATGTGAGCGTCGAAGTGAGCGGTCTGCGCAAGAGCTTCGGCAATTTGCAGGTGTTGAAAGGCATCAACTTCAAAGTCAATCCGGGCGAGATTTTTGTCATCATGGGGGCGAGCGGCAGCGGCAAGAGCGTTTTGCTCCGGCACATCATCGGATTGGAAACGCCGGACGCCGGGCAGATCCTCATCCAGGGCGAGCCGGTCGGGGCCGCCAACGTGCGCGACAAATACCGCATGGCCATGGTGTTTCAGTCCGCCGCCCTGCTCACCTCTTTGAGCGTGGGTGAAAATGTCGGACTTTACCTGACGGAACATTTTTCCAGGACGCCCGCGGAAATCGCCGCCATCGTGGCTGCCAAGCTCGAGGCCGTCGGCCTGCCCGGCTTGCAGGATCGGTCGCCCGGCGAGCTTTCCGGCGGCATGCAAAAACGGGTGGCCATCGCCCGCGCCCTGGTCATGGAGCCGCAATTGTTTTTGTTTGACGAACCGACGGCCGAGCTGGACCCGCCCATGGCCGTGACCATAGACGAGGAAATTCTGAAGTTGAAGAACCGCACCCACGCCACCTCAATCATTGTGACCCACGACCGCACGCTGGCCTTTAGCCTGGCCGACCGGGTGGCGATGATTTTTGACGGCCAGATTCTCTTTATCGGCACGCCGGACGAGGTGAAACGGCAGACCGAAACGCACATCCACGAGTTCATCTACGCCAAAATGCCAACCTCCAAACCATCCTAAATGTCATGAAAGACTCCGTTGAAAGCAGATTGGGAATGTTTTTTGCCTTTGCCATAATCGCCTTGCTGGTCATTTTGGAATTCGCCGGCGGCCTGGATTACTTCAAGCGCGGCTATCATCTGCATGCCCTCTTCAAAAACGTCCAGGAACTCAAGGCGGGCGATTTTGTCAAAATGGCCGGGGTACAAGTCGGAAAAGTCGAACTCATCGTTCTCACCAACGGCATGGCCGACGTGACCATGAATTTGCAGAGGAACACCGACGTGAAGACCGACAGCAAGGCCAGCCTCAAGTTCACCGGGCTGATGGCGCAAAACTACGTGGCGATTGAATTCGGCACGCCGGGCGGGGTGCGGGCGGAGGAAGGGGCATATTTGCAGAGCGTCGAGCAGCCGGACCTGAGCGTGCTCATGACTAAGTTGGACAACGTGGCCACTGGGGTGGAGAACCTGACCCGCAGTTTCAGCGGTGAACGGATCGACAACCTCCTCGGCCCGATCACCGATTTCCTCAAAAACAACCAGACCAACCTCAGCGCCACCATCGCCAACGTCAGAACGGTGTCGCAACGCATCGCGGAGGGCAAGGGAACCGTCGGCAAATTGATTAATGAAGACACGCTTTATGTTTCCGCCCTGCACACCGTCAGCAATGTGCAAAGTGACGCCACCAACATTCAGGGCCTGGCCGACGAGGCGCGTTTGCTGGTGACCAACATCAACCACACCGTCACCCGCATTAATTCGGGCGAGGGGACCATTGGCAAGCTGCTGAAGGACGACACGCTCTACGTCGAAACGACCGGCTCAATGACCAATTTGCACCAAATTTTGATCAAGATTAATCAGGGCAAGGGCACCGTCGGGCAGTTGATCAACGACGACAGCACTTTGAAGAATCTCAAGCTTTCCATGGAAAAAGTGGACAAGGCGACAGAAAGCCTGGAAGACACTGGCCCGTTGAGCGTGATGGGCACGATGGTCAGCAGCCTTTTCTGATCCGTCCGAAGTGAATGCTCATGGCGCCGCCAAGCAATTGGCGTGCTTGAATGTCACAAAAATGAAGCGCCTCCATCTTCGCGGCGACACCGCGTTGCGCGGGGTAATCGCGCAGTGATTCGAAAATGTAGGCATAGGCCGCCGCGTCTTTGCAGAAGATTTTCCCCAAAAGCGGCGCCGCGAATTTCAGCCAGGCAAAATAAACCATCCGCCATGCCTTATTCTCCGGTTTGCCGAAATCCAGCGCCAGCACCCGGCCGTGCGGGCGGGCCACTCGCGCCATCTCCTCCAGCCCGCGCTCCCAACTGGCCAGATTGCGCAACCCGTAACCAACAGTAATAACGTCGAATGAACCGTCGGGAAAAGGGATGTTGAGGGCGTCGGCGCAAAGAAATTTCAGCCGCGGCTGGCCGGCGACGCCCGCGGCGTTTTTGGCGCGCTCCTGCGCCACCTCCAGCATGGCGGGGCTGAAATCGATCCCGACCACCTCCGCCCCGGCCGCCTGCAAGGCAAAAGCGATGTCGCCTGTGCCGCAACAAAGATCCAGCGCGCGATCGCCGGGCTTGACTTCAGCCATTGTGAGCAGGGCGCGCTTCCAGCGCCTGTGCAAACCGAGGCTCTGCACATCATTGATGAGATCGTAGCGGGGGGCGATGGCGGCAAAGAGGTCGCCCACTTTGGCGGCCCGCTGCTCTCCCGGCTGATAGAATATATTGCTCATGCGGCAAAACCCAGCCGGGCCATGATGCGCCCGCCGTGCCGGCGGGGGAAGCTTCCATTGGCCGCATATGAGCTTGACTCCAGGCAGGGTTGGGCAGAAGGTTCCGCCTGACGCAAACGTTATGACTTTAACCATTAAAAGGACTGATATGAAATCTCTACTGATGCTCGTAGTCACACTGGCGGCTTCCACCACACTCCTGGCCGCGGATGCCACCACCAAGGATGAAGTGAAAAGCGCCGCGCAAAAACTCGCCGCGGCGGACAATTACAGTTGGACCACCACGATGGAAAGCCCCCAGTTCAGCCCCGGCCCCAGCCACGGCAAGACGGAGAACGGCGGCTATACTTACGTTGATTTCTCCATGCAGGACAATACCATCGAGGCCGTCGTCAAGGAGGGCAAGGGCGCGATCAAAACCGAGGACGGCTGGCAATCCCTGGCCGATGCCGCCAAAGACAACGGAGAGGGCGGGTTCAATCCGGTCATGATGATATCGCGCCGCATGCAAAATTACAAAGTGCCCGCTGTCGAGGCCGAGGATCTTGCCGGCAAGGTGAAAGACCTGGCCAAAGCCGACAACGTCTATTCAGGCGACCTGACCGAGGAAGGCGCCAAGAATTTGATGACCTTCGGCAGACGCGGCGGCCGTCAGGCGCCCCCCGTCACCAACGCCAAAGGCTCGGTCAAGTTTTGGGTCAAGGACGGAGTCCTGACCAAGTACCAATTCAAGGTGCAGGGCACCATTAACCGCAACGGCGAGGACATGGACATCGACCGCACGACCACCGTGTCGGTCCATGACGTTGGCGCGACCAAAGTCACCGTCCCGGACGAGGCGAAGAAAAAGATGTCCTGACGGGGCGTTTTCGGACTTGCAATCTAATGGATTTGCCTTAATTTTGCGGGGTTTAACGGAAGCGAGCGTAGCTCAGCCTGGTAGAGCATCACGTTGCCAACGTGAGTGTCGAGGGTTCGAATCCCTTCGCTCGCTCCACTTTCTGTACCAAGCACTTCTGTGGTCACAACCCGTTTGGGATAAAGTCTTCGCATAAAAAAATCGCCGTCCTTGAGGTCGAAGCGCACATTAGCCCTATTGAGAACGGGCGCGGGTTCGGTTTGCAAGCGTTGTCTGCACGACACCCACGGCCAAGAAAAGCATCATGGCCGTTGGGTGGCGCGGATTCCTGATCCGTCAATTATTCAATGGCTAGCCGCCTCCGGAAGCGATTACAAAAAAAATTTGAACAAATGATTGACCATTAAGCCAAAGAATGAGCCACTCTCAACAGGCCACGGACGGCCGAATAGGTTTTTGGTTTTTCCTTTCGGTTGTAATTCCGAGGTCTGGTTGTTGGGTGCCGGACGCCGCAATGGCGTCCGGCTTTCTTTATCAGGCAGGGACAAAAGTTTTTTTGGGGCGGGATTGCATTCGGAGGCGAGCCGCCAATGTCCAACCCCATGCCCCTGAATTTACCCGGAATGAAGAATTTTAGGGCAGATTGATCGCCAGGCTCATTGCGGTATTCGACGTAGGCATCTCGCCGTAATGGAATCCGGTCTCATCTTCATAACCAATCGGCACGAGGTAATCGATGGCCGCGTGCCATATCTGTGAGCGGCGGCGAGGACGGGATGCAATCCTGGCGGTTGACAACGGGACCGGGTGAAAGTGCCGATTTGAATATGCAGATAATGTCGGAGCGTGGTATATTTGATTCGCAGAGGTCAGCGGCTTAA
>JBKQUS010000067.1:0-18671 GCA_052325505.1 Limisphaerales bacterium | reverse complement strand
GCGAAGCATTTCGCAGGATGTCTTGCCAGCAGTTGCACCGTCCAGCTTGCGGGACTCCGCGCAATCATGGGCGAGATTTGGGCGAGCCGCAGAAATCTTCCGGTCGGAAGGGGTAACGCGTGCCCTGCCTAAATTGGTGAATTGCTCATTGAAATCAAATCGTGCGCCTAGCGACAAAAGGCGACAAGTTGAAGCGACTAATTGCGGCAAATTCGTTGCCGCTTTTTGTCGCTTTTTGCCGCTCGGTTTCGAGCCGCGATTTTTCCTACCGAACCTGGTAGGGGATGGTGTCTCCAAACTTTTGCCGGCGGATGCAGGCAAGACGAACGCGAGAATTTCGCGTGGAATGGATGTTCGGACCGTTCCCGTCACCACTTGGTCAACGTATTGGCGTGGTATCGTGCGCGCGAATCGAATGTTTCATTGTAAGTCGCCGGGCAGCGTATCAAGATATTCTCCGCCCTGTCTCTCTGCGGTTCAACTTGACATGCAACCCGGCTCCGGGGTTTTGCTTCGTAGATTTTCGCGCACGGCGAATTGTTCGCCACAAGGGAGAATGGTTTCGTCAAATCCTTTACCCTCTTTTACCGCATTTTCCGGCACAAGATTTTTGATCATATAGAGTCCTCCCAACAACCTATATTTAGACGCGCTAGCTCGGTTGAGGAGGACAATATCTGTCTAGTAAAAGCCAAAATCCGGGAAGCATTACTTCGCAATTTAGCTAATTGTGCAAGTAGTGAATATGACTGCTACAACACAAGCCGAATACAAAGCCAAGGCCCGAATCATCAAGGCCCTTGCTCACCCCACCCGCCTGTTCATCGTGGACGAACTCTCGCACGGCGAACGATGTGTCTGCGAACTCACCGACATGATCGGCGTCGAAATGCCGACTGTTTCCCGTCATCTCAGTCAGCTCAAGAGTGCGGGTCTTTTGGAGGATGAAAAGCGCGGCGCGCAGGTGTTTTACCGCGTGCGGGTGCCGTGCGTCCTGAACTTTTTCAAGTGCGTTGAGGCGGTTCAGCGCAACGGGAAGTGCCCATAGAGATTTTTTTAGCCACTTATTTAGCGGATTAGCTAAATGAAAACAAATTGGAAGAACGAGTGGAAACTGCTGACCTTGGCGGCGACGTTTGTGGTTGGCTGTCATTTGCCCGCGCGAGCGGCGGATGCGTTGCTGGCGACTAACGCCCCGCCGCCGTTCCGCCTGACTTTGGCGCAGGCGATTGACGAGGCGCTCCAGATGAATCCTGGCTTGAAAGCAGCGAGACATCAGAGCAGAGCCGCCGAGGGCGACGCCAGCGCCACCGCGCGCACCCGCTGGGGCGGGCTGAACGCCGTTGGCTCTTATTCCTATCTGAACGACGACCAGATCATCCGGCCCATGTCGAGCGAGTTGATGGTCAACGGTATTGCGGGCGCACCGTGGGACCGGAGTCAGGCACATTACGGCGTGAGCTACGAGATTCCGCTTTATCTCGGCGGACGGCTGAACAATCAGATTCAAATCGCCCGGCTCGAAGCCCGCAAATCGGCGGCGTTGCTCGAAGGCACGCGCTGGCAGGTGCGCTTCAACGTCGTTTCGCTCTATTCCACCGTCCAGGCGCTCGACCAGGCGGAGACGGCGCTGGACGAAGAGATTGCCGCGCTGACGCAGACCAAAACGAATCTGGATGAAATGGTCACGCTTGGCAAACGACCGGACGTGGACCGGCTCAAGATGATTGAAGACCTCGAAGCCGCCAAAGCCAACCGCGCTGGCGTCGGCGCTGACCGGCGCAAGGTCGCCTCGTTGCTGTTGTCAGTGCTGGGCCGCGACCCGGCGGGAGACTTGACGGTGGAATCACAGACCGCTCCGCCAGTGGCTGGAACGGATGATGCCGCCTTGCCGACGGCGGTGAATGACAACTCGGTCATTCGCACCGCGCGACTGTCCGCCGACCAGGCTGCGCGCGGCGTCAAGGTGGTCCGCAGTGAATTTCTGCCCTCCGTCTATGCCGGGGCGAATGTAATGGAGAACACCGGCACCACCATTGACCGCAACGAGGAAACCTGGGGCGCAACGGTGTCGGTGAGTTTGCCGTTGTTTGAATGGGGTTCCCGCTTTTCCAAGCTAAAGGCCGCCCAAGCCCGGCAAGACGCCGCCACGGAGGCGTTGCGCCAGACGGAGCTTGAGACAGAGGCCGCGTGGCAGGACGCGCTGGCAAAATTCACCGCCGCCCAGACCAATGTGGTTGCCGCCCAATCCCGCGTGACTGCCGGCACCGAAGCGGCGCGCATTGAACAAGTCCGCTACGACACCGGCGCGGGCACGATTGAGGATTTGTTGCGTGCCCGTTCCCATGAGGAAGACGCCCGCGCGTCGCAGGCATCGGCGCGGGCCAATCTGGTTATCGCCGCCGAACGCATCAACACCATTGCCGAAAAGGAAATTGTGCCATGAAAAGGAAACGCATCATCGGAATTGTCGTCATCATCCTCATCGTCGCGGTGCTGGTCATCGTTCGCGCCAAACGGGTGCGGCAAATGGAAAGCGCGCCGCTGGTCAAGGAAGTGCCGATGGCGGTCCAGACCGCGTCCGTCAGTAAAGGCCGGGTCGTCCGCACCAGCCATGTGCTGGGCACAGTGTTCGGCGCGGAGGAAATGGATTTGGCCCCGCAAGTCATGGCCCGCGTGCTGAAGGTTAATGTGCGCGAAGGCGCGGTCGTTCAAACCGGGCAATTGCTTGCGCTGCTGGACGCCCGCGAATTCATGGATGCCGTGACCGAGGCCAAAGCCGTGCTGGCATCGGCTGAAGTCGCGTATCAGGCGCAACGCGACGCCACCGCGCGCGACAAACGGCTGTTCGAGGTCAAGGCCATTGCGCTGGAGGAATGGCAGCGTTCGCAAGCCGCCCAGGCCGCGGCTTCCGCCCAACTTGAAACGGCGAAACAGCGGTTGAATCAAGCGCGCACGCAATTGAGTTATTGCCGGATCGTCGCGCCAACGAACAGTGTGGTCGCGCGGCGGCTGGCCGATCCCGGCGATTTGGCCGTGCCGGGCAAACCGTTATTGCAACTGGTTTCGCAAGAAACCGTGCGCGTCCGCGCTTCGCTGCCGCCGGAAGATTTTGTTGAGTTGCACCTCGGCCAGCCAGTGACTTTGAAGACTGACCGCACAACTGTGGATGCCACGGTGACGCGCGTTTTTCCCGCTATGGGCGACAGCCATCTGGCCAGCTTCGAGTGTGACGTGACCAATCCGGCACCCGGTTTTGTTTCCGGCACGACGGTGGGCGTGGACGTGCAGTTGAGTTCCGCCGAAGGCCTGGTCGTCCCAGCCGATGCGCTGCTGGAAGGTGACAAGGGCGCGTGGGTTTTTGCCGTGGATAGCGGCGTGGCGAAGCCAGTTCAGGTTGAAGTGCTTGACCGGTCATTGGACGAAGTTGCCATCAAAGGCGGCGTGCGCGCGGGCGAATCCGTGATTGTGGCGCAACCATCACGGTTGATGACGCTGGCTACCGGCACAAAGGTCGTGGAGACAAAACAGCCATGAACTTCGTCGAACGCTATCTCAAGAAACCGCACCTGATCACGTCGCTGGTGTTACTGGCGGCGGTGGTCGGATTTGTCGGCTATCGCCACATGCCGGTCAATCTCTTCCCGGATTCCGAGCGCCCGCAGATTGCCGTGGTGACGGTGTATCCGGGCGCGTCGGCGGCGGATGTCGAATCTGAAGTCAGCCGCACCATCGAGAAAGAGTTGAACACCATCGAACAGGTTCGGCGCGTGACTTCGGTGAGCAAGGACGAGGTGTCGTCGGTGTCGGTGGAATTTGAATACAGCAAGGGACTGGACTCGGCAGCGACCGATGTGGCCAACGGCCTGCAAAAAATCAAGGCGCTGCTGCCCGACGGTATCCGCCCGCCGATGATTTTCAAGGTGTCCTCGGCCACGCCGGCGGTGATGACGCTGGCGTTGCGGCCCAAGCCGGGTTCGCCGCTGGACCTTTCGATGGTCCGCCAACTGGCGGACAACCAAATCAAAGAGCGTTTGCTCCAACTGCCGCAAGTCGCCAACGTCGAAGTTTTCGGCGCGCATCAGCCGGTCGTGCGCGTCTCGCTGGACCGCGACAAACTCCAGCAATTTGGCCTCACGCCACTGGACGTGAACCAGCGGCTGATTGCCTTTAACGCCAACCAGCCCATCGGCCTGCTCTTGACTTCCGAGAGCCAGTATTTGTTCAAACGCACCGGTGAATTTCAAAACCTGTCCGACGTGGCAGGCATCACCGTGGCGCACCGGCCGGAAGGCGACGTGCATCTGGGCGACATCGCCACGATTCAGCGTAGCGTGCTCGAACCGCAAAGCGCCTATCACGGCAACGGCCGGCCCGCCATCGCCGTGAACATCGAGCGCGCCAATTCCGGCAACGCGCTGAAAACCATCGCCGACGTGACGAGCGCGCTGCCGGCGCTGGAGAAAAGTTTTCCCGGCATCGAATTCAGCATTCCCGACACGCAGGGCGAACTGATCCAGCTTTCCGTCGGCAACATGCTCGACGCCCTGCGCGATGCGGTGATCATGACCGTGATTGTGATTTTCCTTTTCCTGGCGGATTTGCGCGGCATGGCGCTGGCCGCGATTTCGATTCCGTTCACCTATCTGCTCACCTTCGCCGTGATGTGGCTCATCGGATACGAATTCGACATGGTGACGCTCACCGCCGTCATTGTCGCCGTGGGCATGTTGCTGGACGACGCCATCGTCGTGCTCGAAAACATCGAGCGCCATTACCACGAGGAAGGCGCGGACGCTCATCGCGCCGTCGTGGGCGGCACGCAGGAAGTGATGCTGGCAATTTTTTCCGGCACTTATGCCACGGTGATGGTGCTGCTGCCAATCATCTTCATCGGCGGCTTTGTGCAAACCGTGCTGCGTCCGCTCTCCGTGACGCTTATCGTGGCGCTGATTGCCTCTTACATCATCTCGGTCACGGTCATTCCGCTGTTGGCACCGATGTTGTTGCGGCGCACTTCGGGCAATGGACGGAACCGTTTCGAGCGGCTGATTTATCGCTTCGACGCGCTGGTGGTCGAGCCGGTGCGGGATTTTTACGTGCGCCTGACGGCCTTTGCGCTCAAGCACCGGTTCTGGTTTCTGCCGCCGGCGATGATTCTGCTGGTCTTGTCCATGCGCCAGATGCCCATCATCGGCCGCGACCTCATGTCGCCGATGGACACCGGCATCGTCAAAATCAACTTCGAGACCGACGCCAATACCTCGCTGACACAGACGGAGAAGACGTTGTCGCAAATGGAGCAAATCATCGAGAAGCGGCCCGAAGTCACTTCCGTTTCGTCGGTTATCGGCTCGGAACCGGCGGTGATTTCGTTCGGTTCGGGCCGGCTGGCGCAGCAGGGCAACATCACCGTGCATCTCAACGACCGATTTCATCGCAAGGAATCCATCTGGCAGATCGAAGACGATTTGCGCAGCCGGTTCCAGAAACTGCCAGGCATGAAAAGCGTGGACGTATTCGATTTCGGCGCGACGCCGCTCTCGACCATCCGAGCCTCGGTGGACGTGATGATTTCCGGCCCGGACCTGGACACGCTCAATCAAATTGGAAACGATGTGGAACAGCGCCTGCAAAATCACCTTCGTGGCGCGACCTCCATCACCCGTTCGTGGACGCTCGACTCGGTGGAAGTGCAATTCACCGCCAACCCGGAGAAGCTGGCGCTTTACCAGATTTCACCGGCAACCGTGGCCGGGCAACTGGCCGGGGCTGTGCGCGGGATGCCGAGTTCCGTGTTCCGTGTGCCCAATCAGGATGGTTTGACCGTATGGGTTCAGTTGCCGCAAGCGCAACGCGAGCACGCGGCGCAACTGGAAACCTATCCAATTCAGACGCCGGTGGGCGCGGTGCCGCTGGCGCAGTTGGGTGTGATTTCGCGCCAGCCCGTCGCGTCGGTTATCACGCGGCAGGGTCTGGAACGCACGCTGGACATCCAGGCGTATCGCGCGCGACGGCCCATAACGCAATTGCAAGAGGACGCGACGACGGCGCTAAAAGGACTGCAACTGCCGCCCGGTTACAGCATCAGTCAGGAAGGCGAGGTCAAGCAGATGAACGAATCGTTCGCGCGGCTGGGCCAGGCGTTGTTGCTCGGTCTGGTGTTGCTTTACTTCTCGCTGGTGCCGGCGTTCAAATCGTGGATTCATCCGCTGACGATCATGGTGGCCATTCCGCTGGCGCTCATCGGTGCCGAGTGGGGCATGTTGCTGGCTGGCAAGCACGGCTGTATGCCCGCGATGATGGGCATGATTTTGCTCGCCGGCATCGTGGTGAAGAATTCCATCCTGCTGATTGATTTCATCACCGCCGCCAAGGCGCGCGGCGCGAGCACCTACGACGCGCTGGTGGATTCGGTCCGCATCCGCACCCGGCCCATCCTGATGACCGCCATCGGCACAGCGGTGGGAATGGTGCCGATTGCGCTGCAATGGGCCATCGGTCTGGAACGGCTTTCACCGCTGGCGGTCGTGGCCATCGGCGGTCTGCTGGTCTCGACGTTCCTGACGATGGTTTATGTGCCGATTCTTTACTCGCTGTTTGAAGATGCCGAGTTGGCGGTAAAACGCTGGTTGCCGCGTAAGGCCCCAGCTTTGCCGACCGCACCGGAAACGACGGCTGCCGGATAACATGAAAAATTGAAAATGTGAAAATGAAAGGGATTTTGCCATGAAACAAATTCCATCCATCACCGTAAGAATCCTCGACCTGCCGGGCGCGGGTAGCGGTTGCGCGTGCAGCGATCTCTCGCGCACGCCGGAATACGCCGCCGCCGTCCAGCAGAAAATCGCCGAATTGAAAACGGCCCTCGCCGCCAAATTTCCGGGCCGGGCCACAGTTGAGTATCTGGACTTGCGCGAGGCACCGGCGGAATTGGCCGGCGAACACGGCCAGTTGCTCGCCAGGCGAAAGTATCCGCCGCCGCTGGTTGTGATTGGCGATGAAGCGAAATTCGCCGGTTCCATTCTCGTGCCCAAAATCGTTAAGGCCGTCGGCGACGCTTTGACCGCTGAATCGAAGGAGGTTTTATGAGCGAATTTCTTGAACTCACTTATGACAAGTTCATCTTCCGGGTGAGGACGGATTGCCTTTACACTCGCGACGATTATTGGGCGCGCATGGAAGGCAACGTGGCGACCGTGGGCGTTGCCGATTACCGGCAGAAGGCCAACGGCGACGTTGCTTTTCTCGAAACCGTCGCGGCGGGAACAACCGCCAAACAAGGCGCGGCGCTTGGCGTCATTGAAACCATCAAAGCCACGGCGGACATTCTCTCGCCCGCCACAGGCAAGGTGCTGGAAGCAAACCCAGAGTTGGAGGCCAGCCCGTTCCTGATCAACGACGACCCTTACGGCAAGGGCTGGATTTACCGGATTGAACTGACCGATCCGCAAGGCGACGAGGCCGGTCTGCTCAAGCCAGAAGTTTATTTTGAACAGCTCAAACAAAAAGTCGCCGTGGAGGCAAAGAAACTTTATGGACAAAGCTAAAAAAGTTGTGGTGCTGCCGTGCAGCGGCATCGGCAAAGCCTACGGCGCGCTCGCGCGTGAAACGGCTTACGAACTGGCCGAGCGCGTCCGGCCCGGCGTGGTCACGCTCACCTGTTTGCCGCTTTTGGTCGTCAACGATCCGGCGGCGCGGAAACTGGTCACGGAAAACCCCGTCATCGCCATTGACGGGTGTCCGAAGGAGTGCGCCAAGAAAAGTGTCGAGGCGCTCGGCAAAGAACCGGCGGTGTCGTATCAGGCCATCCGATTTTACACGGCGCACAAGGACCTCAAGCCCGAAGGCGTGGCGCAGTTGAACGAAGCCGGCCAAAAGCTGGCGCGCATCGCAGCGGATGAATTGGCGGCCACCGTGGACCGCTTGGCCGCAAAGGAGGAATTATGAACGAAATTCAAGTCACCAAAGTCGGCATCGTTTCCTGTAGCGGCGAGGAAATCCCCAACGGCACGCTTTGCCGGATTGCCTGCCGCAAAGTGCTCGACGCGCTGCGGCCCGGCGAAACCGTCACCATCTGCCTGCCGCTATTCATCGCGGGCGGCGAGGAGGAACGGTCGTTCGCCGCAAAATATCCAACCATCACTGTGGACGGCTGCGAAAAATTATGCGCTGCCAAAGCCACGGAAATGCTTTCCGGCAAGCCCAGCAAATCGCTGGTCGTGCCGGAAATCTTGAAACAGCGCGGCATTCCTGCCCCGACCAAGCTCCGGCATTTTGGCCCGGAAGAAGAACCCGCCGTCAAGGCCGTCGCCGAAGAAATCGCCAAAGCCGTGGATGAAGTCTTGGCCGAACAATAAACACGCTTCAACCCACAGAACACATTTATGCCCATATACAAAAACAAAGTGGAATGGCGCGGCGCTCATCTCGGCCACACCTGGACCAGCAATGGAGTGGAACTGCCGTTCTCCGCGCCGCCAGCGTTGCACGGGATGCCCAATATGCTCACACCCGAAGACGCCTTCGTCGCCTCCTCGAATACGTGTTACTTCCTGATGGTCGTTTGGGCCGCCGAAAGGTTCAAACTCGACTTGGTGTCGTTGGAAATAAACGCCGAAGGCGAGGTCGAGGAATTTCTCGACCGCACTTCGGTTTTCAAGCAAGTGACGTTGCGCCCGCGCATCGTGGTGCGCGGCAAATCGCGGGAAGTGGTCCAACGCGCTTTGGATATGGCGATGAAGTATTCGACCATCAACCAGTCCTTCAAATCGAAGATCGTCATCGAACCGGACATCATCATTCAACCCGCCAAAACGAAGGAGTCTTAATGCCGGAAACTTTTGACATTGCATTTTTGGGCGGCGGGCCGGCTGGTTATCAAGGCGCGATTCGAGCGGCGCAACTCGGCGCGAAGGTCGCCGTGATGGAGGAGAAATTTCTTGGCGGCGTGTGCCTCAATTGGGGCTGCATTCCCACCAAGACCGTCCGCGCCTCTGCCGAGGCCGGACGCACACTCCGGCGCGCAAAAGAATTCGGCTTCCAGCCCGTCGAAGCGCGACCGGACCTGGCCGCCATCATCGCCCGCAAAGACCGCGTGATCAGCGCGCTGCGCGCCAGCATCGGACGGCTTTTTCAGGCGCATCGCATCGCGTTGTTTGAAGGACGTGGCCGGCTGGCGACAAACGGAGGAATCGAACTGGACCATGACGGCCAGCCAACCTTGGTGAAATCCAACAAGGTCGTTGTCGCCACCGGCTCGCGTCCGGCGCGACTGCCGATTTTCCCGAACCATCCGCGAATTCTTCTCGCCGATGAAGCGTTGAATTTGAGCTTCCTGCCCAAGCAATTACTGGTCGTTGGCGGAGGCAGCGTTGGCGTGGAAATGGCCGCCATCTTCCGCGAGTTGGGCGTCGAGGTGACTTTGGTGGAAGCCTTGGAGCGATTGTTGCCAAACGAAGACGCCGAAATCAGCGATTACTTGCATGGCGTGTTGAAGCGACGAAAAATCAAAATTCTCTGTTCAGCGCGAATCAACAGCGTCACTGAAGCGGCCGAGCAATTCAAAGTAACGCTGACTGACGGAACGGAATTGAATCCCGACACCATCATTCTTGCCGTCGGTCGAAAACCGAATACGGATAACCTTGGCCTGTCGGAATTGGGCGTCGAGTTGAACGATGGCCGGATCGCGGTGGACCGGCATCTGCAAACCAATCGCCCCGGCGTTTATGCCGCCGGCGATGTCATCGGCGGCTGGCAGTTGGCGCACGTCGCATTCGCCGAAGGCATTTGTGCCGCCGAACACGCGCTCGGCAAGGATAGCGCGATGGATTATCGCGTCGTGCCCCGGTGCGTTTTCACGATTCCCGAATACGCGGCCGTCGGCGTCTCCGAAGCCGAGGCACAAAGCCACCAGCCGGTCAAAGTGGCGCGATTTCCGTTCAAGTCATTGGGCATGGGTCAAGCCACCGGCGAACTGGAAGGCTTGGTCAAAATCATCGCGCACGCGCAGACCGACCAGATTTTGGGCGCGCACATCGTCGGCCCGCACGCGGCGGAAATGATTGCGGAAATTGCGCTGGCCATGCGAGCCAGCTTGCCCAGCCGCCGAATCATGGAGACGATTCACTCGCACCCGACCTTTTCGGAAGCCGTGCTTGAAGTCGCCCAAGCCTTGCACGGCCAAGCCATTCATCAACCGCCGGTTTCGTCGCTTGGATAAAATGAACGCTTTCCAAAAACATCTCAACCGCTGGATGCTGCTTTACGTCGTGCTGGCCATCCTGACTGGCTTGGTCAGTGGCTATCCGCGTGCGGCGTGGATCAAGGCGCATCAAGGCGGCGTGAGCCACCTCACGACGCTGGCGGTGTTTCTCATCATTTACCCGATGATGGTCAATCTCCGCCTCGAAGCCCTGCTCCAGGCGGGGAAAAATATCAAAGGATTGCTGCTGGCGATGGCGTTCAATTTTGTCTGGGCGCCGCTGCTGGGACTGGTGCTGGCGCGCGGCTTCTTGAGCGACCCGCTGCTGGCGCTCGGTTTTCTGCTGGTGATGGTGGTGCCGTGCGCCAGCATGAGCATCGGTTACACCGGCTTGTCGAAGGGCAACCTCGAACTGGCGACGGTGATCGTGGCGTTGAGTTTTCTTCTGGCCATTGTCGCCGTGCCGCTGTGGATGACGATTTTCGCGGCGCAATATCACTTTGCGCTGCCGCTGCGGGACATGGTGCTCTCAATCTTGGAAGTCCTGGTCGCGCCGATGATTCTGGGCTATCTGACGCGCCTCGGTTTGCTGCGCTGGGCCGGCCCGGAACGATTTCAGGCGCTGCAACCGTTGTTCCCCGCGCTGTCATTGCTGGCGATGTATGGCATCATCTTCACCATTTTCTTCGCCAAGGCGACGATGATTGTCGGCCACTGGCCGATGGTGTTGCTGTTGCTCGTGCCCAACGGCTTGTTCATCGCCCTCACGCTCGTCGCGGTGACGTGGCTGAACCGGCGGCTGGGGCTTTCGTATGAAGACAACATGGCGGTGGTGTTTGCCAGCACCGGCAAGAACAACGGCACCGCCATCGCCATCGCCACGACGGCCTTCTCGCCGCTGGTGGCGGTGCCCGCCGCGACGATGCCCATTTTCCAGATTCTGCTGCTGGTATTCTATCTCAAGGCGGCGGAGTGGATTCGCGGATTTTTCAGCGGTGAACCGTCACGAACTTTTATCAACAACGAAAATCCGGTCCCCAGCCGGAAATCAACAAGCATCAAATGATGAAAGCGACCAAAGTCGAAACCGAAACAAGCAAGCCAACAAATACCCCAAAACCGACCGTCGAAGAAATCTTCGGCATGATGCGCAAAATGATGGGTTCCGTGCCCAGCGCCATCGAACAGGCCGTGAAAGTGGACGAGGGACTGCTCTATGAACATTTGCGCTCGCGCGGCTACGCCATGCCGCCTGAGGGCGCGTTGAATGAGGAAACGCGGACGCTGATTTATCTCGCCGCCGCGCTGGCCGCCAGCAGTCAGGCGTGCATTCAGGCGATGGCGAACAAGGCGAAGATGCAAAACATTCCCGCCGACAAAGTGCTCGAAACCGTGCGCATCGTGCGGTTCGCGCTGGCGACGAAAGTCATCGGCGAGGCCGAGCCGGTCTTTGCCGCGCTGCGCAAAAATTGACGAGGCCAAAATGAAAACCGCGCTCCTGCTCCTGTTTGCCGCCGAGACCATCCTTTACAGTTTGTTCTGGCACAACCAGCCGGCGCGGTCGGAGGAACCGAAGCAACCCGCCAGACCGAAAAGCCGTCGGCTCCCGTTGGAGCGCAAGCCTGCGAGGGCCGGCGGCAAACCGTTCATGGTTTCTTCCACCGGATGAGAATGCGCCATGTATCAACCCATCCTTGCCGCCGTCGTCCTGGCCTTCGTGAGCGCGGTCGTTCACGCGCTGGGTCTGCTGGGCTTGCTTTATTGGTTGACCCGGCAGTGGACCCGGATCGAAACCGACTTCCGACCCCGGCGCAACCTGCCGGTGTTTCTGCTTCTGTTTGGCGTCATCCTGGGGCTGCATCTCGTCGAAATCGGCGCGTGGGCGGGCGTTTATTTCCAGCAACACTGTCTGCCGGACTTCGAGACCAGTTTCTACTTTTCCGCCGCCAGTTTCACGACCGTCGGTTACGGCGATGTCGTGTTGGCGCGACCGTGGCGGATGGCGGGCGCGTTGGAATCGCTGACCGGCGTGCTGCTGCTCGGCTGGTCGGCGGCCTTTTTCTTCGGCGTGGTCAGCCGGCTTTTCGACCTCCGCATCCAGAAATGGCGGGGAGACACGAAATGAAAATGAGGCGTCGCAATGAATGAACCGAACGAACAACCGAAACGATGCCACGTCTGCGACAAGGATGTTTCCAATGGCGGGTTTGCCAGAATCCCGGACGGGAAGGAATGGATTCTGTTGTGCAGCCCGACCTGCGCGCTGCGCTACATGAATGAGATGCGTCCGGCGGAGGAAGCAAACACCCGGCAAAACTGATTCAAAAATTAACCAAAGAAAGGAAAACAACATGAAAATCCAAATCCTCGGCACCGGCTGCGCCCGATGCAACGCGCTGATGGCGGCCACGGAAAAGGCCGCGCAATCGCTCGGCCTGCAATACGAACTCGAAAAAGTCACCGACCTGAACCGCATCATGTCCTTCGGCGTGATGACAACGCCCGCGCTCGTGGTGGATGGAAAGGTAAAAGCAGCGGGCAAAGTGCCTTCCGTGCCAGAACTCAAGAAACTGCTGCTCGCATAGCCGACAAACGCGACAAACACCCTGCCATTTATGCGCGAATCATTAAATCCTCAACACGACAACGCCGGTTGTCCGCGCTGCCGCCAGCCCGGCCGGGCGGTGTCGGCGGTGACAGTTGAAGCCATGCTCATCGTCGAAGCCAAGGCACGGCTTACGCGAAGCGACGGATTCCACTTTTGCGCGACGCCAAAATGCGACGTGGCTTATTTCCATCCGACTTCGGGTGAAGTGGTCCTTCAGCGGAACGTGCGCGTGCCCATCTTCCAGAAAAGCCCGAACCCGGACCGGCTGGTTTGCTACTGCTTCAGTCACACGGTCGCCGAAATTCAAACGGAAGTTCGCGCGAAGGGTTCCTCGCGGATTCGGGAAGACATCAAAACCAAATGCGCCCAGGGATTAGACGCCTGCGAGCGCAACAATCCGCAAGGCTCCTGTTGTCTGGGCAATGTTCAGCGCGTGATTCGCGAAGCCGGGGCCGGCAACGTGCCGCCGGATGCCGGTAGCTCCGGCTGCTGTTGCGGCGGCTGACACTGCAAACGCATTTTTTCCAAGTAAATTTTTGAACCAACCGCCATCAACCATTTATGAAAACTCCCATCAAGCTCCTCATCGTGGCCGCGCTCGCCGTGGCCGTCATCGCCGCCGTTGCGCTCAAAAAGAGCAAAACGGCCAATGAAACTCAAAACGCCGCGCCCGCCTTGACTGCGGCGGCTGTCGCTTCCGATCCGCCGCAGAGCAACGCGGTTGCCACGGCCAAGCTGCCCAAACTGCTCGATTTGGGTGCGGGCAAGTGCATTCCGTGCAAAATGATGTTCCCGGTGCTGGACGAGTTGAAAAAGGAATACGCCGGCAAGTTAAACGTGGAATTTATTGACGTGTGGGTGAATCCCGACGCCGCGAAGCCTTATGGCATCGAAGTAATCCCCACACAAATCTTCTACGATGCCGAAGGCAAGGAACTGTTCCGTCACGTCGGTTTTTTTGCGAAAGAAGACATCCTCGCCAAATGGAAGGAACTCGGCGTGGACCTTGCGAGCAAATCGAATACCGGCAAGTGAGACCTTGGCTCACATGAAAATAAACACTAAAATCGTTTTGATTGGCGCGGTGTTGCTCGCCGTATTGGCGATGTCTTCAATGAAACGCAGCGCGGATTCCAGCAAAGGCGCTGGGGTGTGCTGTCCACTTCTGGCCGCGTTCAGTGCGATGCCCGTCGCTGTCAGCACGAATCAAGTCACCACCAACGCCACGGCTCAACAGACCGTCGCCTATTATTTTCATGGCACGGTTCGCTGTGAAACCTGCCTGAAGATAGAGCGGCAGGCCAAGGTCGTGATTGAACAGGAGTTCAGCAACGAACTGGCCGTGAACCGGCTGATGTTCACGTCGGTAAACTACGACCTGCCGGAGAACGCGCACTTCCTTCTGGACTACAAACTACCGTGCCCGTCGCTGGTGCTGGTCCGCCAGAAAGACGGCAAAGACGAGCAATGGAAACTGCTCGGCGATATTTGGACGTTGGTCGAGGACCCGGTGAAATTCAACGGCTATGTTGAAACCGAAGTGCGAAACTTCCTGCGTGATCAAGCACAGCAAACCAGCACCAACAAAGTCGCATCGTCGCTCGCGCCCGAAAACCGCTGATTTATGGAACAGCTTTTCACCAACCTCACTCACGCCGTCGAAGGCGCGCCGCTCATCGCGCTGGCCGCTGCCGTCGCATGGGGCATTTTGAGCATTGTTCTGAGTCCCTGCCATTTGGCGAGCATCCCGCTGATCGTGGGATTCATCAGCGAACAAGGCCAAGTGACGACGCGGCGCGCGTTCTGGACTTCGATACTGTTCGCGGTCGGTATTCTCACCACCATCGCGGCCATCGGGGTAATCACCGCCGCCGCCGGCCGCATGATGGGCGACGTTGGCCGTTACGGAAATTACTTCGTCGCGCTCATCTTCTTCATGGTGGGATTGCACCTGCTCGGCGTGATTCCCATGCCGTGGTCCGGGCCGGGGCAGGTCGGCATGAAGCGGAAAGGATTGATGGCCGCGCTCATTCTCGGACTGGTTTTCGGCATCGCGCTTGGCCCCTGCACGTTCGCCTACATGGCGCCAATGCTGGCCGTGACGTTCAAGCTGGCGGCAACCAATTTCCTTTATGGCGCGCTGCTGTTGCTCGCGTATGGCGTGGGTCATTGCTCCGTGATTGTCGCGGCGGGCACGTCCACGGAACTGGTGCAACGTTTCCTGAACTGGAATGAACATTCCAAAGGCGTCGCGGTGGTGAAAAGCATCTGCGGCGTCCTTGTCCTTCTCGGCGGCGTCTGGCTCATCTATACCGCTCCTTGACACGGCGAGAAAAGGGCTGTAATTATATTTCGTTGTTTGTCGAAATATAGAGAAATGCCATGCGTGAAGTAATGAATATCACCAAGGCGCTGGCGGACGAAAATCGTGTTCGCGTTCTCATGGCGCTGCGCGGCGGGGAACTGTGTGTCTGCCAGATCACCGAAATGTTCGGGCTGGCCCCGTCCACCGTCTCCAAGCACCTGTCCATTCTTCACCAGGCTGGCCTGGTGGATTCACGGAAAAATGGGCGCTGGATTTACTACCGGCTGCCAAACGTCAAAGTCGCCGATGTTGTCAGGTGGGCCATTGATTGGGTGGACAAGTTTACCGAAAACGATCCGCGCATCCTGAAAGACGCGAAACTGCTCAAGAAAATCCTAATGCTGGATGCGAGCGAACTATGCAAACGCCAATGCCACAAATGAAACCCACAGTCCTCATCCTCTGCACCGGCAATTCCTGCCGCAGTCATCTCGCCGAAGGCATTCTGCGCACGGCGGCGGGTAACTTGCTCAACGTCCAAAGTGCCGGCTCGAAACCGGCGGGCTACGTTCATCCGCTCGCCGTTCAAGTAATGAAGGAAATCGGTATTGATATTTCCGCGCATCGTTCAAAACACATGGATGAATTTCTAAAACAGCCGGTCGAAACCGTGATTACCGTCTGCGGCAATGCGGACCAGGCTTGCCCAATGTTCCCCGGCCAGGTGAACCGTTATCATTGGGGCTTTGACGATCCGGCGCACGCGACCGGCACGGATGAGGAGAAACTTGCCGTGTTCCGGCGCGTGCGGGACGAAATCAAGAGGGTTTTTGAAGCCTACGCCGCCGGTCGCCGCGACCAAGCGAAAGCGACAATCACCTAAACGATTTCAAAACAATTATGACTCCACAAAAAAGTGACCCCGAAGCAGTGCGGCAGTTGATCCGCGAAGGTTACGGCCAGATTGCCCGGCACGGCAGCGAGCGCCGCCAATCGAGTTGCTGCGGCGGCATGTCCGCCGTGGATGCCGACCAACTGGCCCGGCAGATCGGTTACGGTGCCGAGGAACTTGCGGCGCTGCCCGGCGGCGCCAACATCGGTTTGTCCTGCGGCAACCCCGGCGCGCTGGCCGCGCTCCGCCCCGGCGAAGTGCTGCTTGATCTTGGCAGCGGCGCTGGCTTCGATGCGTTTGTCGCCGGTCCGAAGGTGGGTCCGGCGGGCCGTGTCATCGGTGTGGACATGACGCCGGAAATGCTCGCCAAGGCGCGCAAGAACATCGCCGCTTACCGCGAACGCACCAAGCTGGACAACATCGAGTTCCGGCTTGGCGAAATCGAACATCTGCCGGTGGCTGACAACAGCGTGGACGTGGTCATCTCCAACTGCGTTCTCAACCTCTCACCCGACAAACCGCAGGTCTGGCGCGAGATTGCGCGCGTGCTCAAGCCGGGCGGGCGCGTCGCCGTGTCCGACTTGGCGTTGCTGAAGCCCTTGCCTTCAGAAGTGCTGAAGATGGTTGAAGCGCTGGTGGGTTGCGTAGCCGGCGCGGTGCTGGTCTCGGAAACGGAGCGCATGGCGCGCGAGGCCGACTTGACGGAACTGCGGCTGAATCCCAAGGCGGGTTACGTGGATGCCTTGTTGCATGGCCAGGACCCGCTTTATTTGAAAATCGCGGCGCAACTGCCTCCCGGAACAAAGCCCGGCGACTACGTCACCAGCCTGGAAATCACAGCGCGCAAGTCAACCTGAAATTGCCATGTCGAAAGAAAGCGTCCTGTTCCTTTGCGCGCACAACGCCGCCCGCAGCCAGATGGCGGAGGCGTTGCTGCGCAAGCACGCAGGGGATCGGTTCGACGTGGTAAGCGCCGGGCTTGAACCCACGGCGATTCATCCCCTGACCATCCGCGCGATGAACGAAGTCGGCGTGGACTTGTCCGGGCGTCGGGCCAAGGGACTTGATAGTTTTCTTGGCAAGACGAAGTTTCAGCTTGCCATCATTGTTTGTGAACGGACGCAGAAGAATTGCCCGCGCATCTACCCGTTCGCGCTGGAGCGCCTCTATTGGCCGTTTGAAGACCCGGACGAAGCGCAGGGCACAGAGGAGCAGCAGTTGCAGAAATTCCGCGACGTGCGCGACCAGATTGAAACCAAAATTCTCGCCTGGCTGGCGACAAAAACTTGAAATTTGATTTATGGAAAATTCAACTTCGACCGTTGTCATTCATGATTCACCTATCGCCGCGAAACCCAAGCGGCTTGCGTTCTTCGAGCGTTACCTGACGGTGTGGGTGCTCCTGTGCATGGTGGTGGGCGTGGCGTTTGGCAAATTGTTCCCCGACCTCACCGCCACGATGAGCCAACTGCAATTCGGCCAAGGCTCGCAAGTGAATGTGCCCATCGGGGTGCTGCTGTGGCTGATGATTTATCCGATGATGCTCAAGGTGGATTTCAGCGCAATTGGCGGCATTGCCAAGCGGCCAAAAGGTCTGATGGTGACGCTGTTCGTCAACTGGTTGATAAAACCATTCAGCATGGCGTTGCTGGCGTGGTTTTTCATGCAGCATGTATTCGCGCACTGGATTGACGCGGAGACGGCCAAGAATTACACCGCCGGCCTCATTATCCTTGCCGCCGCGCCCTGCACCGCGATGGTCTTTGTCTGGTCTTACCTCACGGATGGCGACCCCGTTTATACGCTGGTTCAAGTGGCGGTGAATGACCTCATTATGCTGGTTGCGTTCGCGCCCATTGTGATGTTCCTGTGCGGCGTGGCGAACGTCATTGTGCCGCCCAAGGTGCTGATTACTTCCGTTGTGGTGTTTATCGTGATACCGCTGACGGCGGGCTGGCTGACGCGCACGCTGTTGCTCAAGTCGCACGGCAAAGAATGGTTTGAAAAGAATTTCCTGCCGAAGTTTCATCCGGTGATGATGTGGGCGTTGCTTTTGACGCTGGCTCTTATCTTCGCGTTCCAAGCCGAGAACCTGACAACGAAATGGTTTGCGGTCATCCTGCTGGCCATCCCGATTTTGATTCAGGTCTATTTCAATTCCAGCCTCACCTACATGCTAATGCGCCGGTTCAAAGTGCCGCACAACGTCGCTTCGCCGGGCGCGCTAATTGGCGCGAGCAATTTCTTTGAACTGGCCGTCGCCGTGGCCATCACGCTGTTCGGCCCAAGCTCCGGGGCGGCGCTGGCCTGTGTGGTGGGCGTGTTGGTGGAAGTGCCGGTGATGCTGTCCGTCTGCAAAGTTTGCAACAGTTCTCGAATGTGGTATGGACAAGCAATCACGGCACGATAGAACGTGTATCCGCAAGCACTGACTCCGGCGCGCCTCGTTTCGTCCATTGTATGGCTCGTCTGCGCCTGTCAAGGTTGTCCAAAATAAAACGAGGCGCTTCGCGCAGGGTTTTCGTTTTGTGGCTCCACCTAATACCATGTCCCAAGTTATTCATGGCCGACCGGAGGCGGCCCCGCAGGCCGGCCGCAGGGAGGCTGTGAATAACTTGGCCGCCCCAGTTCCGGTGATTCCCGGTCATACTGCGGCTGG
>JBKQUS010000066.1:0-4868 GCA_052325505.1 Limisphaerales bacterium | reverse complement strand
CTGGAGCCCCTATGAGGGTTGTCAAGTATGGGAGGAGATTTTTATATATTCATCAGAGTCAGCCGGCGAACCGCAGCGGAGCGGAGGTGAGTCCGGCGCGTGAGCGGCGCGGCTTGGTTCAATTGGGAATGGTTGAATGGTTGGGTGAAAGGTTGCGAGGTTCTGACTTAAAAGCATTGGTCCTGGCAGGGCCGGCTTCATATCGAGTGCATGGGGGAAAAGCCCCCGCACCAGCTCCTATTCGAGCAGACCCGCGCGGGGTCGCCCCAGATGTCTTTCTCAACGGGAAGCCGCCGGGGGCACGCGCCCCATCTAACAGCCGGACGCACGGGCGGGGTCCAACTCCAGCGCCGGGCAGCGTGCCACCCTGCGGCCAAATTACTTTTGTCAGGTCTCGATTCAAAGGGTTAACGGTGGTGGGTTGCGGATTAATAGTTGAGGAGTCCCAGCTCCGCGAGGGAAGCCCGGCCGGTGCGCCAACGCCAGAGGTCAACGGCCAGTTGCCGGGCCAAGGCCACCACGGTCTTTTTTCGCAAGGCCACACCTGTGGTCATCCGGGCGATGAGTTTGCGGCGGGCGTGCCACAGTGGCTGATAACGCAACAGGCGCCAGACCGCCTCGACCAGCAGCACCCGGACATGTTTATTGCCATGGCGGTCAATGCTGCCCTGGCGCTGGTTGGGTCCGCTGCTGTGTTCGCTGGGACAACAGCCGGTGTAGCTGCCCGGAGCCTTGCGGTGTTTGAAGCGGTGCCAGTCGCAGACTTCACCATCCAGCAAGGACAGGGTCAGTCGCCCCAGTCCTTTGGGGAGTCGTTCCTGGCCCACCCAAGCTTCGATCTGTTCGTTCAGCCGATCCAGTTGGGCTTTGGCCGAGACGATCTGTGCGCGCAGCGGTTCCAGGTGGGCGCGCAAGAACTCGGAAAGCGCGGGCAGCAGTCGTTTCCATTTACGCGGGCCAGCCCAGCCGGCGGGCAGCGTTTGCAGTTCATGTTCCAGGCGCAAGGCGCGTCCGTGGTTTTCCAATTGCCGCACCTGCTTGCTCCAAAATTTACGCTGGCGGCCCAGTTCGCGCCGTTGCTGTTCGGCCACGCTGGGGATGCGGATGGTGGGCAGTTCGTCCTTTTGTCCGTCGAGATACCGGGAGAGACGCAAGCAGAGTTGGCGTGAATCCAGCCGGTCATTTTTGCGCCGGCGTTGGGGATGCAGACGCACCGGGCTGATGACCAGGCTGCGGGCACCGGCGGCGACCAGTTGATAATGCAGCGTGTAACCGAAACCGCAGGATTCATAGACGGTATGCACGGCATGGCCGGCTTGAACTTTCTCCCCTACCCAGGCCACCAGCCGGGGCACGCTGAAACTCTGGGCGGGCTTGGGATGTTGATGATCGGATTGGACGGTGACGGTGATTTGTTTAAGGTCCACGTCCAGGCCGAGCTTGAGGATGGATTTGACTTGGGAGTTGTCTTGAGGTGCGATTTGTGTTGTGTTGTTCATGTCATGAATGGGTTGATGGTTGGTTTTCATACACCGGAGTGTGTGCCCGTTTTGCACGCGCTCGTCAACCCATCATGGCATCTAACGGCCACTGCCCCTTCAGTTTTCGGTTGAGCTATAAAATTTGAGAGTCCAGATTGCATTCGGAGCTTGGCCGCCGGTGGCCGGCTCAGCTTTGGATCGTTGGGCGGCTCAACTTATGATCGCGCCTTTGGCCAAATTCATTGACTGATCTGCCGGTATGAAGAAAATTTTGACAAGCCGCGCCATTTCGACGACTGGAATTCGAGGTCTTTTGGAAAGGAACATATGAATCACCCCGCAATTCAAGCGAGAAGCGTAATGGCAAATCGCGTTCAATTCTTCATTTGTGTTTTCGTTCTCATAGCCGTGTCCGGCCTTGCGGCTGGAACGAACGATGCGGTCGTGAAGGACAGCAGCAGCGCCAATGCTGTCAAAGACATCGCAGAGGCGAAGGTGGACCCGGCGGTTTACGATAGCCTGGTCGGCAGATACTACGATGGCAAAAACGACGCCTTGCGGCCGGTGACGCGCGTTGGAAGCCATCTTTTCGCGCAATTTGCCGGCCGGAACAGCGAGATTTTTCCCAAGTCGGAAACCGAGTATTTTTGGAAGGACATGAATGCGCAGATCACCTTTGTGAAGGACGACAAAGGCAAGGTGACAAAAGCTATTTACCATCACGGTGGCCAAACCATTGTCGGGACCAAAATCGTTTCTTTAGAACTGTTTTGGCTGTCCCGGTATGGAAGATGGTTTGTTGCTGTGGCCCTGCTCTACGCCTTTTGCATCGGTATCGGCGTTTCCATTCGCGACCGTGTTCCATTTCAAATCATGCGCGAATCCTTTCATTCGTTGCCACGGAACTTCGCGGGTTGCTTCAAGGGCTGGAATATCGCCTGGCATTTCGCTGCCATCGGTCTGGGCGTTGTCCTGGTGACCTCGGGATTCGATTGGTTCTATTTGTGCGCCACGCGCAGTCCGCAACTTCTGGCATGGTTTATTCCCGGGATCAATCTTGGGGTATGGGTTCCATTGACTTTGCCGCCATCGCTTCTTTTAGCTGGCATGGCCTTCAAAAGAGCGAAGATAATTCGAACGGGATGGGCGCTGGCGCAGGTGGCTCTGATTGGCTTTGTCCTGTGCGAATTATACAAGGCTATCACCGGGCGACCTGGGCCCCCGTGGTTTGTCGGACCGGACACCAGCCATGTATTTCATTTCGGTTTGCTGCGCAGCGAAATTGTATCTGGCTGGCCCTCAGGCCATACAATCATTGCGTTCGCCATGTCTGTCGCACTGTTTTGGCTGTTCCCGCAAAAAAAATGGCTTGGCGCTGCGTCCCTGCTCTACGCCTTTTACGTCGGTCTCAGCGTTTCCATGACCATCCATTGGTTTTCGGAATTTGCGTCGGGAATCATCTTTGGCATCGTCGTCGGGACGACGGTGGGACGAAGTTTTGCGGCAATGGATTTTCCGAGTCGAGGAAATGGTGTTCAAAATGTCCCACAAGTTACATCCAGTGGCAATGTTTGACATTAAGCGGCTCAATCAGTCTAACGGGATATGAAGAAAATTTTGACACCCTGCGCCATCGCGGTGACTCGAATTCGAGTTTTTTTGGAAAGGAACAACCGATTTATCGCCACGGCATCCATCATCTGCTTTGCCGTCGGTCTGGCGCTCTCACATCTGATTGAGCCTGGCATCCGCGTCCAAAAAGTGACGCTCGCCGAAGAGACACCTGCGCTTGAGTTTCTTCCCGCCGGCCCGGAACCGCATCCGGTGGCCCTGCTTGCCCACGGATATGCTGGCTCGAAAGAGACGCTCTTTCGCTATGGGGAGGCGCTCGCTGCGGCGGGGTTTGTGTGTTACAGCGTTGACCAACCGGGGCACGGAGCGTCGCCGCAGACATATACGTTTATGGAAGCCGTGCATACGCTGGAGGCGGTCGCACGCGAGGTCGGGCCGGTAGATGTTTTCGTAGGCCACTCGATGGGTGGCTTCAGGGGAGGCGAGGCAGTGCGGGAAGGAGGGATGAAACCGGGGCTTTTCATTGCCATTGGTTCCATGCCGGTTCTGGGTGATCATGCCCCGCCGTTGCTTTTCCTGGCAGGCCAGTTCGAGGAAGCCCTTCCACCGGCCCTGCTCAAGACCCGAACGGATGCGCGTCTGGTGATTTCTCCCTGGTCCGATCATTTGCTTGAGGCGTTTGATCCTGTGCTGGTGAATGCAGCCGTTCAGGCCGCGTGCGCTGTGGTTCACAAGACACTGCCGCCGCATCCCACTGCCTGGCACTGGCGACTCATAGGCGCGGTGCTGGCAATGCTGGCAGCGGGCAAGCTGGCAAGTTGTTTGACGGATTTGTTGCCGCAATTGGCTCGATTCCGCGGACTGTTTATCGGTGTCTTCATTGCTGTCGCCTTCATGCTCACCGTCGGCGGCCGGTGGCTCGAAGCGACACCGCACTTACGGTTACAGGGCATCGCCATGCCTGTTATCTTCCTCTTGGCAATAATTGCCGGCAGGTTCCGCATCCCGCGATGGAGTTTTGCCGCGCTTGATGTCCTTGTGCTGCTGATTGCGGTATGCTGGCTGAAGGCGAGCCACAGTTGGGCCGCGTTTGTATTATTAATTTGTGCTGTGATCCTCGCGCCTGCCCTGATCGCGGGAACTGCCATCGGCTGGGTTGCGGCCCGCCGCGGGTTCCGGCTGCAAGGCGACATCACCATGGCCATCATCGTGGGTTGCGCCGCCTTCCAATGCTTGGAACCGCCACGAACGCCTCCTGAAGTGCCGAAACCGCATGCCGTCATCAAACTGGACGCAAAACTTCTCGATGCCTGTATCGGCGAATATGAAATTACGCCAGACAACGTGTTTCCTGGAACGAAGGTGACTATTTTGCGAAATGGAGATCATTTAGTCTGGCAAGCTTTTGGAAAAGGCGCATTACAATTTACTTCGGATCTTTATCCCGAATCGGAAACAAATTTCTTCCTCAAAAACTACGGCGCGCAAGTGACATTCATTAAACATGATAAAGGCGAAGTGATCGCGATAATCCACCATAAGGCAGGGCTGCCGGATAGCGAAGGAAAGAAAATAAAATGAAAACTGCGACGGAGGATTTGACCAATGCCATCCACGCGTTCCTGCAACAGCGCGTCGAGGTTGAAAAGCGGGACGTGGGAATTGTGATCGGTATTGTGGACGAGCAAGGAAGCAGAGTTGTCAGTTGTGGAAAAATGGATAACGGCACTGATCAGGAAGTCAATGGCGACACCCTGTTCGACATCGCTTCCATCACGAAGCCATTCACCGGGCTGTTACTGCAAGACATGATCG
>JBKQUS010000065.1:0-19075 GCA_052325505.1 Limisphaerales bacterium | reverse complement strand
TGTCAAAGCCAGACGGCCAGCCGTTTCCGACAGTGAGGATTTATTCTTCAATATTCAATAGCTGTGAACGATTTGCAAAAACGGCTTCAGCCTTTAGCTTGTGGCATGGGGACTTGTTATGCGTTATGCGTTTAAGGAATGGGCCGTCGTCGTCGATGCGCTGATGCGCGGCCAACAGATCATTATCCTGCGCAAAGGCGGTTTGATAGAGGGACCCGGCGGGTTTCAGATCGAGCACCCGGAGTTCCTGCTCTTCCCGACTTGGTTTCACCAGCAACGCCAGTCCGTTCTCCCGCAGGCGCAGGCGCGCTTTGATGAAATCGCTCGTCTCATGCCCGGGCCGGATGAAGTTCGCCTGGAATGTTTTGCGCAAGTCGCAGCCTGGAAGCGCCTGGATTCCCTCGCCGCGGCTGCCGCGTTGCGCGGATTGCATGTCTGGCGCGAGGACGTCATCGCAGGGCGGTTTGATTGGGGACGTGACAAACATATTCATGTCATGGCGGTGCGCGTTTTCCGCCTGGCCGCGCCGGTGGAATTGCCCATGCGCCAATCTTATGCCGGTTGCAAATCCTGGATCGAATTGGCGGAGGACATCGCCACGGCGGATTGCCGCCCGGTGCTGGATGACGCCGCGTTTTCCGCCCAACTACAACGTTTTAACGATGCCCTGGAACCTGTTGCAAACTCAACCGGCCTGACTTAGAATCTGCCATGGATTCGGCGCCCCGAATCCCCGTAAGAACGCCAGTCATGAATTCTCCAGTGCTTATCCTGGCTTCCGCCTCGCCGCGCCGCGCGGATTTGTTGCGGCAGTTGGGATTCCAATTCCATGTCGTGCCCAGCACAGCCGAGGAAACCAAATCCGACGACCTCAGCGCTGGCGAAGTGGCGCAAATGAATGCCTACCGCAAGGCGCGGGTCGTTTCCAAGAAGCATCCCGACGCCGTGACGCTCGGGGTCGATACGGTGGTGGCGCTGGGCTCGGCCATCTTCGGCAAGCCGGCCAACTTGGAGGAAGCGGAGCGCATGGTCACGACGTTGCTGGGCAAGACGCATCAAGTGGTGACGGGAGTTTGTCTGATTCACCTGCGCGGGCATCGCCAGAAGATTTTCTGGGAGCAGACCGACGTCACATTCCGGACGCTGACCCTGCCTCAAATCCGGCAGTACCACGCCTTGGTCAACCCGCTCGACAAAGCGGGCGCCTACGGCATCCAGGAACACAGCGGGGTTTTGGTGGAATCCATCTCCGGTTCTTTCAGCAACGTGGCGGGTTTGCCCATGGAAAGATTGCATACCGAACTGGCGAATTTCGGGATCGCGCCTTCGGCGGCCTAGCCCGGTTTTTGCGAAATGCACAAGTACTGGCATGTCATCAAAATCGGCCTGGCCAACACCCTGGTCTATCGAATCAATTTTTTCTTCCGGGTCGCCTTCAGCTTTATTCCGCTCCTGGCCACCATCTATTTGTGGCGCACCATCTATCGCGGCCAAATCGGCACGGTGGCGGGTTACAGTTTGGCAGGGATGATCTCCTATTATCTCATGGTGACCATCGTTGATACACTGACCGCGGTCACGGAAGACGACTGGCAAATTGCGGCCGACATCAAGGACGGCAACATCAGCCAGTTCCTGCTCAAACCGATCAATTACCTGGCTTACCGCCTTTGCCTGTTTTTTTCGGGAAGATTGATTTTCATGGCGGTATCGCTCGTGCCGGTTGGAATGTTCATACTTTGCTGGCGGCATTATTTTGTCGGGCCGGCGGGCGGGATGGCACTGGGGTGCTTTTTGCTGTCCACTTTTCTGACGGGCCTCCTGCAATTCTTCATGTCGTTCACTATGGCCTTGCTGGCGTTCTGGCTGCTGGAAATCTCAACCTTCATTTTCATCGTTTTCGCCTTCGAATACATCGCGGGCGGCCATTTGTTTCCCTTGAACATTTTGCCGCCAGTCCTGGCCCGGGTCCTGAATTACACGCCATTTCCCTATCAATTATATTTTCCGGTCAGCATTTATTTGGGGCAGGTGAAAGGGCCGGCTTTGTGGCAGGGTCTCCTCATACAATCGGGCTGGGTGCTGTTCTTTTTTGTCCTGGCGCGCGCGGTCTGGAGCCGGGGCATTCGAAAATATTCCGCCGTGGGCGGGTGACGTATGGCTCCCAATCTTAATTCTAATCGCAATCTTAATCCCTCCAGCTTCGCGGAACGGATTCGCCGCCATGCGGCCATCTATGTGGCGCTGTGGCGCAATTCCGTCGTGCGCGAGATGAGTTTCAAAAGCAATTTCCTGCTCTGGATCTTCGTGGAGTTTCTGTGGTTTGGTTTGCAGCTCAGCTTTATCGGCGTCATTTACCTGCACACCGATCACATCGCCTCCTGGAGCAAATGGCAGGTGGTCATGCTGGTCGGGGCCAGCCATTTCATCCAGCAAATCTTCCAGGCCTTCTTCTTGACTAACTGCGTGCAACTCTCCGAGTTGATCCGCACCGGTCGGCTCGACTTCATGATGTTGCTGCCCATGAACACCCGCTTTCTTATTTCGCTACGGCAGGTGGATTTGGGCGGGTTTGTCAACGCCGCCTCCGCCCTGGGGGTCATCGCCTATGCGGCCCGGCAATTGCATTTCGTCCCGGACGCGGCGCAGATCGCCGGTTTTCTCGTGTTATGCGTGGCCGGAATCCTCATTCACTATTCGCTGATGTTTCTTTTGGCCAGTGTCGCTTTTTGGACTGTGCGCGCCCAAGGCATCGTGTGGGGCTACTACAGCTTGTTCAACATTGCGCGCGCGCCGGACGCGGCCTTTCAAGGATTCTTCCGCGCCTTCTTCACCTTCGCCATTCCGATGCTGCTGGTGGCCAATGTGCCGGTAAAACTGCTCCTGCATTTGGCGTCGCCAAGCGAGATGCTCTGGCTTCTGGGCATGGTGGTGATTTGCTCTGTGGCTTCGGAATTGTTCTGGCGCTTTTCCATGCGCCATTATGCCAGCGCCAGTGCGTGAGGATTCAGTCTTTGGCCTGGCCTCGCGCCCGCAACACCGCAGCCAGCGCCAAACATCCGCCCAACACCACCGCCGCAGCGCAAAACAATTCCCTCGGCCACGATAATGGATGGGGACTTTTGCAAACGATGATGAGCGCCAGGGCCGCCAGCAAAATATCCGCGCCCAAAAGATACCAGCCCGGGACGACCGGCTTTTGCACAGGCTCGTCCGCCGACGCTCTGGCTGGAGTGGTCGGATGCCCGCGCATGAGGGAACGAACACCCGAGCCGACCGGCGCCGTTTCCGGCGAGAAAGGATTGGCCTTCCCGGCCTCCTTCGTGCCATCGTCCAGGAGCTCCTCCAAATTCCGACCCAAGACCTGCTTTGCCATGAGACTCAGCGTGGACAAAATACGTCCCGGAAACAATTCTTATTTCCAACCTTCGGAACGGGAACTACGGGCCGGGCTTTGAAGCAATGGCTTTGAAAAAGGTGTAACAGAAGACGCCGTCCGGGCCGGCGCTGGCTTTGAGGTCAGCGATACCTTTCTTCCAGGCGCTCACGTCGATGAGGCCGGCGGAAAGGGCTTGTTCGCGCACGCCTTCGACCATCGCGATGTAGGTGTTGCGCGTGAATCCCTCGACCCAGGCTGGCCGGCTGGAATCAACATAGACAAACCTTGGCGACACGGTCACTTGATCAAAGCCGGACGTGCGCAGCAGCGGATAAAGTTCGCGGCCGATCAAGGCATTGCCGCCGACCGCCGCCTGAAGGTCGATCAGACATTGGATCGTCCGCCACGCCGCCGCGCTCCGCGGATGGAAAAATGTCGAGCCATGATCTCCTTCAATGACGGTCAGCGTCCCGCCTGGCTTGAGCGCAGCCTTGAGGCGCTGCAGCGCTTCGCCGGGATTCTTCAAGTGTTCCAACACAAAGCAGACGAAGACGTGGTCGAAGCTCGTTTCAGGAAACGGCAGGCGAAAAAGGTCGGCGGCTTGGAAGGTGACATTGCCCAGACCGGCGCGATCGAGGGCCATCCGGGCGGCGTTGATCGAGGCCGGGGAAATATCAATCGATGTGAAGTGAGTTCGCGGGTTGTTGCGGGCAAGATGGATTGTTTGCGCGCCGACGCCGCAGCCGGCCTCAAGCACGCGGCTGCCAGCGGGATAAATGGTATCATGATGGAGCAAGCCGGCCAGCGTCTCAGATTGGTCGTGCAACCGCTGACGCTCCCGCTCCGAGTACCCGTGGACGTAGTCGTTCATCAGTCCTCAGTTGTGATATGTCAGACTCACGTCCAAATCTGCCGGTCCAGCGAACGATATTGGATGGCTTCGGAGATGTGGTCGCTGGCGATTTTTTCCGAACCGGCCAGGTCGGCAATCGTCCGCGCCACTTTCAGCACCCGGTCATAGGCTCGCGCGCTCAAATTCAAATCGGCCATGGCAAATTTCAACAGTTCCTTGGTCGCCTCATCCAGCGCGCAATAGCTCTTCAACTCGCGCGGGCCCATGCGCGCGTTGCAGGTGATGGTCCGCTTTTGGGCAAACCGTTCCTGCTGCCTTTTCCTCGCGTCCACCACCCGCCCGCGAATGGTGGCCGAATCCTCGCCCGTCCGTTCGGCGCTGATGTCGCGGAACTTCACCTGCGGCACCTCGACGTGCAAATCAATCCGGTCCAGCAACGGCCCGGAGATGCGGCTGAGGTAATTCTGAATCTCGCGTTGTGAACTGCGCGATTCGCCCGGCATTTTGCCGTCGGGCGTCGGGTTCATCGCCGCCACCAGCATGAATTGCGCAGGGAAGGTCATGCTACCTGCCGCGCGGGAAATTGTGACATGGCCCTCTTCCAACGGCTGGCGCATGGTTTCGAGCACGCCGCGCTTGAACTCGGGTAATTCGTCGAGAAACAACACCCCGTGGTGCGCCAGGGAGATTTCCCCGGGAGTCGGGTTGGCGTTGCCGCCGAGCAGGCCCGCATCGCTCGCGGTGTGGTGCGGGGTGCGGAACGGACGGCGCGTGACCAGCGCCTGTCCGGGCTTGAGCAATCCGACGATGCTGTGGATCTTGGTCGTTTCCAGCGCCTCCTCCAAAGTGAGAGGCGGCAGAATGGTGGTCAGCCGCTTGGCCAGCATGGATTTGCCCGTGCCGGGCGGCCCGATCAGCAGGACATTGTGCCCGCCGGCGGCGGCGATTTCCAAGGCGCGCTTGACCGATTCCTGTCCCTTGACTTCCGCCATGTCGATCTCTTCCGTGAAGGACTGCTCGAAAATTTTGGTGAGATCGACTTTGGCAGCGTCGATTTTGATTTCACCTTCCAGAAAAGCCACCGCTTCGCGCAAATCGCGCACGGGAATGACCTGCAACCCGTCCACCACCGCCGCTTCGGCCGCGTTTTCCACCGGTACCAACAGTCCGGCGCTGCCTTCGGCCCGCGCCCGCCAGGCGATGGGCAGAACGCCTTTGACCGGACGCACCACGCCAGTCAGGGCCAGTTCGCCCACCATGACAAAATTGTCCAATTGATCGGCCTGGAGTTGGTCGCTGGCCGCCAACATGCCGATGGCAATCGGGAGATCGAAGCCCGGACCTTCCTTTTTCACGTCAGCGGGCGCGAGATTGATCGTCGTGCGGCCCATGGGAAATTTGAAACCGGAATTGGTCAACGCCGTGCTGACGCGGTCCTTCGATTCCTTCACCGCCGCATCCGGCAACCCGACGATGGCGACGACCGTATCGCCCCAACCTGAATTAACCTCCACCTCGACGGGGAAAGCTTCGATGCCATTGACGGCGGCGGACAAAACTCGGGCCAGCATGGGCGGATGTTGGGGGAACGCGAACGCAAGGGCAATGCGGTTTTTACGACCCTGCCCTGTGGAGATTGACACGCCTGGTGTGGGAGCACAATCTTTTGCTCATGAAGCTCTTCCCCATGAAGGGCAAATATGAAAGGATGCACTGGTGCGGGATTGGCCCGTTTTCGTTTTTCGCCGTTCGATGAACGAGCTCCCTCAACGTCCCGAGGCGGTGGTTCTGAGTCGCCTGATCAAGCTGGCGCTGTTGTGTTGTATAGCGCTTTATGCGCTCGTTTGCGTGTTCATGGCCATCTTCCAACGCTCTTTCTTATATTTTCCTGCCGTCCTCTGCCGTCAACAGGTGGATGAGATGGCACATGCGGCCAGGTTGGAACGTTGGACAAATTCATCCGGCCAGTTCATCGGGATGAAACGCCTTTCCCCAAGGCAACCGGCGGATGGCACGGTCATCATCACGTACGGCAACGGCAGCACCGCCATAGGCTGCAGCCATTATGCGAATGACACTCAAAGTGTTGCCGCGTTCGACATATTCATCCTGGAGTATCCTGGCTACGAAGATCGTCCCGGTCGGCCAAGCCAGGGCAGTTTGTTCAGTGCCGACGACGAAGCGTTCCTGACGCTTCCCGCCGACAAGCCGATTTATGTGGTCGGCGAATCGCTCGGCACCGGCGTCGCCTCGTATATGGCCGGAACTTATTCCAACCAAATTGCGGGCGTTCTGTTGATTTCACCCTTCAACGGCCTCGCCGATGCGGCGCAGAACCGCTTTCCCATGCTGCCCATCCCGTTGTTGCTAAGAGACCGATTTCCTTCGGAAGAATATCTGCGCAACTACCATGGCAAGGTCGGTATCATTGTTGACGGAAAAGACACTGTCGTGCCCGAAAGGCTTGGTTACCGTCTGCTACATGGTTATGCCGGCCCCAAGAAGCTATGGGCATTTCCTAATGCCGGACATTGCCAAATCGCGGAACGACCCTCGAAATTCTGGAAAGAGGTTATTGAATTCTGGCAGACCAATCGCCTCCCCGGATCATACGCTGGATCGTAAAGCGGCCACAGTGTCCATTCAGGACACCGCTGGCTTACGTGGCATTGTCATAAAAGGCGAAAAAGGCGTCAGTCCTTTGCATGTCCACCTTTTGTTCGTCGTGATTTATAGAGTCTGCGGTTGACCGCTTTCCACGAACCCATCTCCACCCGCCCGCAAATTCATTTCAGCGGCAACCTCGTTTCCCGGCGCAACTACCGCGCCAGCGTCAGCGCCACCTTTACCGGATCACCATTGCGCCATCAAGCAAACCCCCTGCGTGCGCGAGGCGATGGGAGAGAAATAGAGGGCTAAATTCAGCCAATTTCTCGCTGAGGCAATCGAAACCAGTCACATGTTACCACTCCATTTCCCCTCGTGTTGCTGGTTGTCTCGCTGACGATCAACAGTATAGCGATGTGGCGGGTTTTCCGAGCATCATGCTCATTTCAATGCTTTGCACAGGCGCGTTGTAGGCTTGCAGTGTCCATGGGTCTCGCGGTCTCCCGTGTGATGGGTTAGCGCCGGATTGTGCCGGCATTTGGTGACGGCTCAAACCAAGTTAGGTCTTTGATTGACAACATTTGGGTGACGGGGTGACGGCTCAAAAGCCCCGGGAAGGGGCAATCGACGGTTCCGGCAACGGGTTGGGGTCGTTTCAGACCAGGAGTTTCTCGGATTTCTCGATAGATTCTCGTGGTGTGTTATGGGGGGGCCACGCCGCAGGACGGAAAATCACGGGCTTTTTCGCAGCGATTCCGGGCAATTCAGGCCGTAGGGCTATCCACTTTGCTACTACACCACTACTGCTGGTGTAGAGGAGGTGTTCCTTGGATGATCGTTTCGTAAGTTACTGGTCCGACCCGGACTGCCTGTTCCAAGAGTCGGAAGAAGAGTTTTCCACGGGAAGCCGAACGCCGCCGATTAAATCGGAAGGTGAACTCGTCCAAGTAATAGTCAAGGTGGTTCGGCCCCACCGCACCTTGGTGTGTGCCCAAAAGCCAGCGTTTGAGCAGAGCGGCGACCCGATGCACCCGTGGGAGCAGTTGCACCGCCGCCGCTGGGCCTTTGCCTTTGAGCCGGGTGATGAGGTGATAATAGCCCAGCTTCTCCAACCCTTGATACGGAGCCCAGCCGTCGGTGTGGACCGTGCTTCCCGGCGTGATGGCTTGTTGGATGAAACCTTGCAGGCTGGAGGCGGAGGCATCCGCCACTTGCCCCAGGCGAATCCGTCCGATGCCCTGGCCGTCTTCTTCTGCGGCTATCACGACCAACGCTTTGCCTTCCCCATCGCGGCCTTCAGCTCCTGGCGTCACGCCGCCAATGAAAGCTTCGTCCACTTCGACGGTTCCCTGAAGACGATCTCGTCCCGGACGAACCATGGCTCGGCGCAACTTGTGCAGCCAACTCCAAGATGTTTCATAGCTGCCCAGTCCCAAGACCCGTTGCATCCCCAAGGCGCAGGCCCCGGATTTCTGGCTGGTGACCAGCCAAACCGCACGAAACCAAATTTGCAGGGGCAAATGAGTCCCCTCAAAGATCGTGCCCGCAGTGACTGTGCTCTGACGGCGACAATCCTGACAGGTCCAGCGATGACGCCGGTCCAACCAACCCACTTTCCCCTGACAGACAGGACAGATGAAGCCGGTGGGCCAGCGCAATTGGGTCAGATATTGACGGCAGGCGTCTTCCGTTCCGAACCGCTGCTCCATTTCGAGCAAGGTTCGCGGATAATCTTCGTTCATGCGCGAATACTACCAGTTGTGGTTGTAGTAGGCAAGTGGATAGCCCTATTATTCCAATCTACACAGTAGTTTACAGCAGCATCCATACCATGTCAATAGGCTTAATCCTTTTTCTCCAAGTGCCCCCCAAAACCAAATCGCATGGCCGACAACACCTTGTCCTGAAAATCCGCGTTGCCGCGCGACATGAACCGCTCGTAAAGCGCCGTGGTCAGCACCGGCACCGGCACCCCTTCGTCGATGGCGGCCTTGATCGTCCACCGGCCTTCGCCCGAATCCGAGACGCGGCCGGCAAATTGCGAGAGCTTGGGGTTCCCGGCCAGAGCCTCCGCTGTCAAATCCAACAACCACGAGGCGATCACGCTGCCGCGCCGCCAAACCTCGGTGATGTCAGCCAGGTTGAGGTCGTATTGGTAATTTCCAGGATTGCGCAACGGGGTTGTTTCCGCGTCCGCTTCGCTTTGTGTTTTCCCGATATTGGCATCGCGCAGCACGCCCAGTCCCTCGGCGTAAGCGGCCATGATGCCGTATTCAATGCCGTTATGGACCATCTTGACGAAATGCCCGGCGCCATTCGGCCCGCAATGCAGATAGCCTTGCTCGGCCGTGCCGCCGGACTTGCCGCGCCCCGGCGTGCGGGGGATGCTGCCGATGCCCGGTGCCAGCGCGGCGAAAATGGGATCCAGGCGCCGCACCACTTCCTTCTCCCCGCCGATCATCATGCAGTAACCGCGCTCCAAGCCCCAGACACCGCCGCTGGTCCCGACATCCACGTAATGGATTTTTCTTGAAGCCAGTTCCCTGGCGCGGCGGAGGTCATCCACATAATAGGAATTACCGCCATCAATAAGAATATCCCCCGGGGAAAGCGAGGGCAGAATGCCGGCGATGGTCTGGTCCACGACTCCCGCCGGCACCATCAGCCAGATCGCGCGCGGTTTGGAGAGTTTCTTCGCCAAGCTGGCGAGCGAGGCGGCGCCGATGGCCTTTTCCCTGGTCAGATTCTTCACGGCTTGGGGCGACCGGTCATAAACCACGCATTGGTGGCCGTGTTTCATCAGCCGCCGCACCATGTTGGCGCCCATCCGGCCCAGGCCGACCATGCCGAGTTGCATGATTGGTTTCATGTCATTCCTTTCCATTTCCGATATCGTCGAATTAAGTTATTCGTCGAACCGTCATGTTTCAAACGGGGTGAAGTCTTGCTTTCCAGTTCCGGAATGATGCGGTGGGCGAGCACTTTGCCCAACTCGACACCCCACTGGTCGAACGAATCGATGTTCCAAATCACCCCCTGCGTGAAAACGCTGTGTTCGTAAAGCGCGACGAGCTGGCCGAGCGTTGCTGGCGTGAGGCGCTCCGCCAGGATCATGTTCGACGGGCGGTTGCCATCAAAAACGCGGTGCGGCACAAGCCAGTCTGGAGTGCCCTCGGCTTTGACCTGATCGGCAGTCTTGCCGAAAGCCAATGCTTCAGCCTGGGCGAAGACGTTGGCCATGAGTATGTCATGGTGGCGTCCCAACGGGGTGAGCGCATGGGCAAACGCCAGAAAATCGCACGGCACAAGCCGCGTGCCCTGATGAATCAATTGATAGAAGGAATGCTGGCCGTTGGTGCCGGGCTCACCCCAGTAGATCGGGCCGGTCTGGTACTCCACCGTCCTCCCGTCGAGCGTGACATGTTTCCCGTTGCTCTCCATCGTCAACTGTTGCAGGTAAGCCGGGAAGCGTTTCAGGTATTGCTCGTAGGGAAGAACGGCCACCGTCTCCGCTCCCAGAAACTCGTTGTTCCAGACCGCCAGCAGGGCCATCAACACCGGCAGGTTCTTCTCAAACGGCGCGGTGCGAAAATGCTCGTCCATGGCACGAAATCCATCCAGCATGGCGCGGAAGTGATCCGGGCCGATGGCCAGCATCGTGGAAAGGCCGATGGCCGAATCCATCGAGTAACGCCCGCCAACCCAGTCCCAGAATCCGAACATGTTGGCCGTGTCAATGCCAAAGGCCGACACCTTGGCGGCGTTGGTTGAAACCGCCACGAAATGCCTGGCCACGGCCCGCGCGTTCCCGTCCAATCCCTTGAGCAGCCAGTCGCGCGCGCTTTCGGCGTTGGTCATTGTCTCCAGCGTGGTGAAAGTTTTGGAGGAAACAATGAAGAGCGTTTCCGCCGGATCGAGGTCGCGGGTCGCTTCCACGAAATCGATGCCATCCACGTTGGAAACGAAACGAAACGTCAGGCTCCGTTCGCTGTAATGGCGGAGCGCTTCGTAAGCCATCACCGGACCAAGGTCGGAACCGCCAATGCCGATATTCACAATATTGCAAATGCGTTTGCCGGTGTGGCCCGTCCATGCACCGGTGCGGACGCTGTTGGAGAATTCAGCCATCTTGTCCAGCACCGCATGGACTTCCGGCACGACGTTTTTGCCGTCCACAATAATGCTGGACCCCTTCGGCGCGCGCAGCGCGACGTGCAACACCGCGCGGTTTTCCGTGATATTGATCTTGTCGCCCGTGAACATGGCATCAATGGCCGCCCGCAAGCCGGATTCCTTGGCCAACTCAAAAAGCAATCGGAGCGTTTCGTTGGAGACACGGTTCTTTGAATAGTCGAGAAACAGGCCCGCGGCCTGGGCGGTCATGCGCTGGCCGCGCTTGGGGTCGGCGGCGAACAACTTGCGGAGATGCGCCGTCTTGATTTTTTTGCAATGAGACCCCAGCGCCTTCCAAGCGCTGCGTTTGGCGAGGGGTTTGAAAACTGTTTTCATCATGGGGTTTTCTTGTCGGACTTGTCGGACAGTCTCCGCTGGGTCCGCGCTCTGTAAAGCTTCTCTGTAAATCCTCCGCTGTCAAGGAATACCCGGCCATGCCTTCGAGCTAACCTCGTACAAACAAAGAGCCGGGCTTTTGGCCCGGCCTTCGTGCATGAGAACAAAGTTTAAAATCTTTGCGTTTCTGGTGCGGCGCCGCAGACATACGCCTGATTTCACACACACGGAACCCTGCATTTCGCACCGTCAACGAGGAAAGCATACCCCACCCCGGGAACCCTGCCAGTCACCAATACTGGTGACAGGCTCGTTCGGGATTATATAGTTGCCAAACCCATTAAGTTTTAACAGGCTTCCCATGAACGTTTTAGACAAAAAGCTCCAAAAAAGGAAAGCTGTGACGATTGTTGTTGGGATGAAGACAAGGGATGGGATTTGTGTGATGTGCGATAGTCGAACGACTCTTGCGGACGGCTCAACCCTGCTTGAATCTCTTTTAGATGCTCTTTCACGGAAAAACACAGATTCAGACGGACACTAACAAATGAACACATGGTTTGGCAAGTATATAATCCCGGGCTCGTTTATGTTGTTCCAGCGCTTTGATTCTGACCAGCGCCGTTCTGGACCGGCTCCTGCACCATGCTGAAACCGTGATAATCGACGGGAAAAGTTACCGCATGAAGGATCAAACCGATACACCGTAATGAGCTGACCGAGGATGAGAAGTGCGCCAAGGAAGCCCAAATTGGAACCAGGCTAATTGCGTTGGCTCTTTTCACGGACCAGCGCCACGGCCTTTTCGAGCACTGGGTCTCTGCCGGCTAGAAAATCGGAGATCGTCGGGGCAACGTTCACATCCGGCGCGTTGCCATTGCCTTCGATGGGTTTTCCGCCGGCATCGCAGATATAGCCGTTGGATATTCTCACGACGAGACCACAGGGCAACACCGCAAAGGCCGCCACCCCGGATAAATTGCCGTGGGTCGTTGAGCCGACAGTCACCACCCTTTTTGCGCTCCGGAGATAACAGGCGAACAGGTCGGCAGCGCTCCCGGTTACATCATTGACCAGCAGCGCGATGGGGCCGCGATATTGCCAGGTTCCAGTCGGTTCCAGAATGTCATCCTGGCGTTTCAAAGCGCCGTGAGCCGGTCCGTTCTTAATAAAACTTATGGCGCAGAGGGTAGGCCGTTGGAGAAGCCGGCCCACAATATGGGGCTGGCCGTAGCCGCCAGGATTATCACGGATGTCGAGAATGAGGCCCGGTGCCGTGCGCAAGGCTTCCAGCGCCTGATCAAATTCCTGGGGGACCACCTCGTGTCCGTCAAACGACGTGATCCGGATGTACCCCAAACCCGAGGGATGGCGTCCAAACTGGACAAACCGCTGCTCCTTCAAGTCAAAGGAGCAAGTTTGACGAGGCGGATCGCTCACGCCAGTCATGCGCCGAAGCGCGAAGGTTTGTGCGTGGCCGTCCGGCAAGCGCAGCTTCAGGTCCACCGTGGTGCCCCTTTCGCCGGCCAGCAGGTAGCGGCAGGCCTCGCGCCGGAAAGCCCGCTCCGATGAACAGGCGCGAAGCCCAAGCCGCAATTGCTTGAGCTTGTCTTCCACCGACAAGCCGTCCACCTCAAGGACTTCCGAACCCGGCTTGACGCCAAGCCCAGCGGCTTCAGAGTCGGCGTTCACGGCCACTATGAACGGCTTGCCCTCAAAAAGGTCCACCGTCAGTTCCGGTCCGCTGGCCGGAAAGGCAGGGTGGTAGTTCTGCAGCCAGGAATGGGTATCTTTCAACTCATTGACCAACTGAAACAGCAAGCGGTAAAACTGATCGGCGTTGGCGGCAGGGTCGAGCCGCTCCTCATAGCGCCGGCGAACCTGGCCCCAGTCAATGGTCTTCAGCTCGAAGCTGGCGTAAGTCTCATCAATGGCTTGGCACAGGAAGTCGAAGTTCTCACGCTGTTCTTTGGCTGAAAGCATCTGTGCAGGTACAAACCCGGTCGGCGCTGGCCCGTTGGTAACATAGCCCTTACCTGGCGGCTCGCTGGTGGCCTGGCGCGACAAGACGAGCACGCCCTCCTCCACCTGGTAACGGAGGCCGACCGGCTTAAGAATCTGCTCCAAAGCCTCATGACAGGTCTTGCCCTCGATGGCCACGTTCCGCACCCACTGGCGGCAAAGCGGGTCGGTTTGGGCAAAGGATTTCTGCCGGTCATATCTCAGGCCCACCTGCTCCGCCAGACTCTGAACAATGTCCTGCACGCTCGCTTGCTCGCTCATATACTTTACCTTGATTCCCAACCGGGTGTCGGCGGGACCTGCTGCCGGTTGGGCCAATCCGGTCGGCGCTGGCCCGTTGGTAACATAGCCCTTACCTGATGGCACGCTGGTGGAGGAAGCTCCTGATTGGGGCGGCTGCGTGCCTTTGGCCTGGCGCGACAAGACGAGCACGCCCTCCTCCACCTGATAGCGGAGGCCGACCGGTTTAAGAACCTGCTCCAAAGCCTCATGACAGGTCTTGCCCTCGATGGCCACGTTCCGCACCCACTGGCGGCAAAGCGGGTCGGTTTGGGCAAAGGATTTCTGCCAGTCATATCTCAGGCCCACCTGCTCCGCCAGGCTCCGAACAATGTCCTGCACACTTGCTTGATCGCTCGTATACTTTACCTTGCCTTCCAACCGGGTGTCGGCGGGACCAGCGACCACTTGGGCCAATCTTGGCTGAAGGTTCATTTTGCCTTCCTGGGCGGCTTCGGCCTGCGTGCCAAAATACAGGTCGGCCAGACCTTCCCCGTTGCCATACATTACTAAATGCGGAAGGCCGGGCGCGGGGGAGTGCGCCAACTCAAAGTCGCCCCGTCCTTTGGAGATGTCCATGCGCTGTGCGTCGTTCTGCACTCTATCTGGACCACCCCTGTTTGTCGAAGTGACGTAAAGGAACAACGTCGCCTGATCCTGGCTGACCAGGTTGTAATGGCCTTTGACCACCAGCCGGCTTGAGGAACGATCGACGGACGAGATTTCAATGGAGTCGCCTTTGGGAAAATAGCCCTGGCCGATGTAATCGGACCTGGAGAAAAATCGCGTCTTTAAATCGAAATGATCCACCACCAGGGCCGCAAGAAAACTCACGAATCCAAAGACCATCATGCCTCTGTATAACCTCCTGGACCCCCATGCGGGGTTCCAGGGCACCCGGCCGGCACGGAGAAAAAGGCCCGCAGAAGCCACAAGCATAAAAATGCAAAAACACAGACTGACATAATGAAAAGCCCTGTTCTCTCTCGGATAACCAAAATAAACCAAGAGAAGCTGAAGCATCACAAGCATGACGAAAATTGTCATGCCCCATTGAAAGATCCGGCCGAAAGGAGTAGTCGGCGGGATTGTGGAAGCCGGGGTGGGCCGATGGTGGCTTTCAGGCGGCGCGGGAGTTTGGGCGATCGTCTCCACCATCGTCTTGACTTCGCTGGCTTGCTGGTAGCGGAGTTCGGGATTCTGCTCCAACGCACGCAGCACAACTTCGTCCAGCCGCACGTCAATATGAACTTTCTTTGAGGGCGGCTCGAGGCGCTGGCCGGGCAGCTCGCCGGTGAGCATCTCGTAGAAGACCACGCCCAGCGAATAAATATCGGCGCGGCTGTCCACCCGCTGCGGATCCGTCTTCTGCTCGGGCGAACTGTAACCCGGTGTGCCAACGGCGGTTTGAGTAGCGTTGCCGGGCGCGGCGGACGTTCCGCCACCGCCGCCGTCTGCTGCTCCCAACATTTTGGCGATGCCAAAGTCGGCCACTTTCACGCGGCCATCTTTGTCGAGGAGCAGGTTCTCCGGCTTAATGTCGCGGTGGACGATGCCCCGGTTGTGGGCGAATTGCAGCGCGTCGCACAGCGGCGGCACGATGGCCAGCGCCTCCTCTGGCGTGAACTTTCTCATGCGCAGGAGCTGGCGCAAATTCACGCCGTCCACAAATTCCATGAGCAGGTAGTAAAATCCGCCCGCCTGTCCGAAATCGTAGATGGTGACGATGTTGGGATGGTTCAAGGCGGCCAGGGCCTGCGCCTCGCTGGTGAAGCGCTCGGCGAACTTCGCTTCGCACACGCGCTCCGGCGCGAGAAGTTTGAGCGCAACGAAACGGTTCAAGGTTTTTTGCCGCGCCTTGTAAACCACGCCCATGCCGCCGCGGCCCAGGCATTCGAGGATTTCCAGTTGCGGAAAGTGCGGCGCCAGTTCCGCCGGGGGGATTGTTTGCCGCGCCGCGGACGTTTCCGCCCCAGCCTCCGTCGGTGCCATCGCCTCGGCCATCAGGCAGCGCGGGCACAGGCCGGCCGTGGCGGCTGAAGGCAGCGCCGCGCCGCACTTTGAGCAGGAAGTTGAAGATGCAGGTAATTCACTCATACCGGTGTCCTGACGTGGAGGCGCGGTTTGGTTGCCGTTTTTTTCAACCTCCCAAAGCCGCGAACAAGTCGCGCATCTCGGCCTCGATCAAGCCGGCGTCATCAAGCGTGCCGGCCACTTCCGCCTTGAGCAACTGCCGGAAGCGCCGCTTCAATCGATGCACTGCAACCTTCAGCGCGTTCGCGTTCATGCCGCAATCCGCCGCCAGCGCCACCTGGCCGCCCCGCGCGGCATCGCCGGTGAGCCACGGTTTGACCTGCTCGAAGAATTCCGCCCGCCCTTCCGCGACACACTCGCTCCGCAACGCTTCCAGCGCGCGCGCCACCACCGTCAATGCCCATTGCCGGTCGAAGGCCGCATCGGGCGCAAGCACGCTGGCATCCGGGACCGAGCGCGCCTCGCCGGCGTCGGTGTCGTTGAGTGATATGTTGTCCGCGCCGCCGCCGCGTTTGAGCCGGCGCGCCGCCTCGCGGCGATGCGAGAGGAAGTGTTTCACCGCGCCGAGCAGATAGGAACGGAACCGCCCGCGCTCCTTCTCGGCCCGGGCAATGGCCCCGCCTGCCAGCATGTAAGTAAAGAAGTCCTGGGTCAGCTCGCGCGCGGCATCGGCATCCCGCAATTCGCAACGCAGGAATGTGGCCACGGGTTCGTAATAGGCGTCGCATAGTTCGCTCAGCGCGCAGCGGCCATCCGGCGAGTCCGCCTTGGCCCGGCTGACCTGTGTCCACCGCGTCGTGCGGAAATCTTCACCCGGCGCTTCCGCCGGGGCCGGGCATGGCGTCGGCTGTGTCGGTTCAGCGTTCATCTGGATCTGGGCAAATCATGCCACACCTGCCTGACGTGTTGAAAGGGAAAGGTTAACGGCTTTCCGCAAGAATAACGTCCTGCATTTGCTGGCCCCTTTTCTTGGGACTTGCGGGACGGGGTTTCCTGCGTCAATCTTACCGGCCAGAATGAAGAGCCTGTTCCACATTGCCCTGTTTTGCCTGGCGGTCGCGCTCATCTGCGGCTGCGCCTCGCGGCACTCCGAGCCTGTTTACCACGCCGGCGACGAGAATCCGCCGGATTTCCTGGTCGGCCCCACCATGGTCGTGCTGACCAACCTCAATGGCTTTAGCGCGCATGTGACCTCCACTGTCTCTTCGCCGGGAGAACCGCCGCGCGCCATGTCCGGCGAACTGCTCGGGCGCGAAGGACGGCTGGTTTATCAACCGACACTCGCCATCAAAGGCAAACGGGCGCGACTCGAAGGCGGCTTGTTTTTCATTTGGGACGAGACAAGACATTCCGGCTACGTGATGAGCGAGGCGCTGCAAGGATACGCGCCCGTTAAATCGCAGATCGGGCCGGCTGCACAGCTCACCATCACCAAGGATGGCATCACCGAGGAGATCGATGGTCATCCCTGCCATCGATGTCAGGCTGTCGTGACGTTCCAAAACGGCCTTCAAGCGCATTTGACGCTGTGGGAGGCGGATGATGCGGGGCATTTCCCCGTCCGTATCGAAACGGCGGAAGGGCCGAGCCGCATGACTTTGGATTTCGCCGAGATTCGTTTGGAATCCCCTCCCCAGGAGGTATTTATGCCCCCGGACGGTTTTACGCCCTACGCCAGTTCGGTTGCCTTGATGAACGAGTTGATCGTCAGGGATGCCAACTTCGCCAGGAAACATCAGATCGATGAAAACAGCGAGCCGGTTGATCAGACCGGCAATTATCATCCCATGCCCGGTGTCAACGGCATGGCCCATCCGTGATCCAGCAGTAGAATTGGCCGTCCAAATTATTTCCAAACTTTTTTCTTGCGTCTTTGTTGGATAGCAGTATGATATCACCAAGATATTAATCACAATATGAAAGGTATTATGAATTCTCAAAAACTGGCGAGTAGTGAGCGTGAAATAACAGCCCTCAGCGGCTGGGTCATGTTTCCCATAAATCTTCTTCTGTTGCTGGGCGGCGGCGCCTTGCTGTTCCACTCCATTATCCAGGGGGCTCGAACGATGGGGCATCCGGCTTGGTGTCTTGTCATCATTGCGACTCTCGTGGAGTTGACGTCCATCGTCATGTTGGGAGGCTACTTCACCTTGCAACCCAATGAGGCGCGCCTGCTGCTTCTTTTCGGGCAATACAAGGGGACGGTGCGCCAAAGCGGATTTCACTGGGTCAATCCGTTTTATACCCACCTGCCCAAGCTTAGACTATCTCTCCGCGCGCGCACTCTCACGGTGGAAAAACTGAAGGTGAACGATAAACGAGGCAACCCGATCGAAATCGCAGCTGTGGTGGTATGGCGCGTCGAAGACACCGCGCAGGCGGCATTCGACGTGGATGATTATGCCGGTTACGTGCATACCCAGAGTGAAACGGCCCTACGCCATCTGGCTTCCGCCTACAGCTACGATGACGGGGAGGAGAACGAGATCACACTGCGCAGCAACGTCGAAGCCGTTTCGCAGGCATTGCGGGAGGAATTGCAGCAGCGCCTGTCCAAGGCGGGCGTGGCGGTGGATGAGGCCCGCCTGACCAATCTCTCTTACGCGGCGGAAATCGCCCAGGCCATGTTGCGCCGGCAGCAAGCGGAAGCGGTCATTGCCGCGCGGCAAAAGATCGTTCACGGCGCCGTCAGCATGGTGGCGATGGCCCTGAAAGAACTGGCGGAAAAGGACGTGGTGCAACTGGACGACGAGCGCAAAGCGGCCATGGTCAGCAACCTGTTGGTGGTGTTGTGCGGCGAGTCCGAGGTGCATCCGGTGGTTAACGCCGGCACTCTCTACGCCTAGTGTAGTGTTTCAATGAAACCTTTATACGAACCCCTCTCCCGGCCTGCAGCCACCCTCTCCCCGCAACGCGGGGAGAGGGCAGGGAGAGGGGTTCATTGTAAATTCATGTCTGTAACAGCACACTAGAGCTCATGGGGCCGCGGAAACCTTTCCTGCTGCGGATTGACCCTGCCCTCTGGTCCGAACTGGAGGTCTGGGCGCAGGACGAATTGCGCAGCGTCAACGGCCAGATTGAATACATCCTCAAGCAGGCCGTGACCAAACGCCGCGGCGGCGCGAGACCCGCCAGGCCGCCTGAACCGCCGAAAACAAGCCCGGAGAAATGACGGGCCGTGGTCACGGCTGGCTCACGAAGGGAAAGGAACTGAATGTCCCCAATTCCTGGCCCAAAGCGAATTCTGTGCTGGACACGGATTTCCGGTCGTGTACGGTTAGTTTGCATCTTTTGACGCTTCCTCGATGAGTTTTTCGATTGTCCACGTCTCGGACGCCAATTTCAAGCCGACAGCCGGGGTGCAGCCCAAAGTCGAATGCACCTTGCAGAAG
>JBKQUS010000064.1:0-4390 GCA_052325505.1 Limisphaerales bacterium | reverse complement strand
AACTGATCTACCGCCGCCACTTCAAAACCCGAGACGAAGCACGACAGGCCATCTTCGATTTTATAGAAGTGTTTTACAACCGCCGACGCCTGCACAGCTCGCTCGGCTACCGTTCCCCCATTGACTTCGAAACCCAAAACAATTAACTAATGACTTACACAACTTTTGTGTCCGCTTTTTCGTGGCAAGCCCATCTCAACATTTAGAACTAAGAGCAGTGCCAAGACGCGCCCGTTGACCCGCTCACCCGCCGATTTTCCCCCCGGTGGCGGCACTCCGCCCTCAGAGCCTGTTTAAAAACTACAGCACCCCTTGTAGTTTTTAAACAGGCTCTTACACTGTGCCGTCATGGCCATCATCGGCAAACGCAATACTCTCTCCATCGTGAGAGCCGCCCCGCCCGGCCTCTATCTTGACGGCGGGGAGTTGGGCGAAATTCTGTTGCCGGGCCGTTATATTCCGGCTGACCTCAAACCCAAGGACAAACTGAATGTGTTTATTTATCGCGATTCCGAGGACCGCCTCGTGGCCACCACCGAAACACCCTTGGCGATGGTCGGCGAATTCGCGCATTTAAAGGTCATCAGCGTCAACCGGAACATCGGCGCGTTCCTCGACTGGGGGCTGGCCAAGGATTTGTTGTTGCCTTTCCGGGAGCAGGATTCCCCGCTGCGCGTTGGAGATTGGGCCATCGTCTGTGTCTGTCTCGACGAGAAGTCTAATCGCATCCTGGCCACCACCCGATTGACCCGGCATCTAAGCCGGGATACGCCGATGTATTCCAAAGGCCAGCCCGTCAACATCCTCATCACGGGCAGAACCCCGCTCGGTTACAACGCCATCGTGGAGAATGCCCACCGTGGTCTGCTTTACCATGACAACCTGGCTGCCCCACTCCTGCCTGGCCAGAAGTTGAAAGCCTTTGTCCGCGCCGTCCGCCCCGATGGCAAGATCGATCTTCGCCTCGACGCATCGGGATACAAGCGCGTGGCAGCCCTGACCGATCAAATCATCCAGGTGCTTGAACAAAATGGCGGCCGCCTTGCGTTCGACGACGACAGCTCCCCCGAAGCGATTCGGCGGAAATTTGGCGTCAGCAAAAAAGCCTTCAAGCAAGCCCTCGGCAAGCTCTACAAAGCCCGGCGCATCCGTTTCCTAAAACCGGGAGGTGGAATTCAACTTCTCAACAACTCATTAAACTCGCAAGCATGACACCGCCCAGATCCCATCCCCGCGACCCATTACACGGCATAACGCTGGAAAACATCATCAATCAACTGGTTCAACGCCATGGCTGGAGTGAAATGGGCCGGCGCATGCCTGTCCGCTGTTTTCAATTCAATCCAACGGTAAAGTCGAGCCTCACCTTCCTGCGTAAAACACCCTGGGCGCGGAAGAAAGTGGAAGAATGGTATATCAGGGAGCTTTGAACAGGTGACAATCCAATTGTGGTCTTGACTGGCAACGCGCATTTTTGCTACCTAGGGCGGAATGAAATATCCCATTACTCAGTTGATCCCGTATCAAGGGCCGTCAGGGGATGGCATTCCCATTTTGGGATGGCTTGGTGGCCCGGAGGCTTCTGCGGATCCTCAAAAATGAAAACCGTGCAAAAAGGCATGAAAAAGCCATTGTGGGTCTGGATCACTGTTGGCGCACTGGTCTTGCTGGGGACCGGCTTCGTTGCTGGCGCTTTCCTCGGATTCCGGCAGACACTGCTGTATTTTGTTCGGCGTGACGTTCGATTGTATGGACCTGGCCATGATGATTACCTGTATTTGGGAAAGTATGGGTCGAAGGAGGACATCCCCTCGCTTCTGTATGGACTAAAGCAACAGACCAACAGTCAGGATTGCACGTACGGCCATTGTGTTGACGCACTTCGAGCTTTGAGCGGCGCCAATCCTGGCGATACCTACCGTGAATGGACGAATTGGTGGGGCATAGAAATGAAACAGCCAGTTCCTGATTGGCACCCAGCGTTTGGTGGAGTTGTTGCTTGGAAAAGGGTCATCCAACAAGACAGTGCAGCGAACGGGAGCCAGCCAATTCGCTCAGAGACGAATCGAACGTCAACGGGCATAAGGTGAATGGACCACGATGGGGTCAGAGAAGTCCTAGAAAAATGACAATCCAATTGTGGTCTTGACTGTCGATGGGTCAAACCCGTTGACAATATGTTTCGGGGCATTCTCACCCCATCCCGCGATACACGTCCGAATGCAGGTTGATGGGTTCTTCCAGCACCCGTTGGGTGGTCAAGCCGGTCGAGTGCTCCCGCAGTTTCGCCGCCCGCTCGGCCGCAAAGGTTCCGATGACGGCATCGGAATAGAACATCCCGCGCGGCGTCAGCGTAATCGTTTTCTCTTCAGCTTTGACGAGGCCGCCCGCCACCGTCGCGGCCAGCGCCGCCGGAAAATGTTCCGCGACGTCGCCGGAAAACCGGCTTCGATAACGGGCGCGGTCGAGCGCCAACCCCGCGAGGCAGCGCGTGATCCAAAGCAGTTTGAGGTCTTCCGCTTCGTAGCCAAAATACAGATCGTCGCCTGACCAGGGCGCGGTCCCCAGCCGTTTGCGCCGCAGGAGCTTCACGCCGCGCAGACGCGCATAATCAATATGCGTCGAGACGGCTAGCGGGCCAAATCCCAGCGCGTCATAAACATCGGGATTGAAGCTGGCCGCTTCATACACGAACTGGCGATCGGTTTGGTGAATGTCCTTCCGTTCAAAGTTGGTCAGCGTCGTCTGCACGAAACCGCGGGCCAGCAGTTGCTCGCGCAAATGCAACCAGTAATCAGCGATGACCGCCGGAGCTGCCATTTGGCCCACGAGTTCTGCATCGCTCGACCACGGCGTGCCCAACCCGGCATAAAGCACCAGATGGTAGAGGCAGATCTGGTCAAGGCCGCAATCCGCTGCGCGCGCGACATCATCCCGCATCTGTTCGAGCGTCTGGCCGGGCAGCGCGTAGAGAAAGTCTCCAGACGTTGTGAGCCCCAGCTCGTGGGCGTGATGAACGATCTTCTTCACAGCCCTTTCGTCGCCGAAAGACTGCCGGCCCATGCGCTCAATCTGGCTGCGATCAAACGTCTGTATGCCCATGCTGATGCGTTTGTGCCGGACGGGCAGTGCCGCCAGAGCTTTTAGGTGGGCATGAAACCACGAGGCAAACAGCGACGGGATTCCCTCCAGCGTCACTTCCGCTTGCGCCAGCCGGAAATGGGAGTCGAGCGTGTTGAACAAATCCCGGATCTCCTCCGGGGACGACAAATTCGCCGTGCCGCCGCCGAAATAAATCGCTTCCACGTGGCGGCCAGCCAGTTTGTCGCCATGGCCATCCGCCACCGCCCGGATCTCGTGCGCCACCTTGCGCACGACATGGGCGCGCTGGCGTTTATTCGGCGCATCGTGGGGAAACGTGCAGAAACCGCACGCGGGCCTTTGCGGAATGCATTGGGTGTGCGGAATTATGCCCACGATCAACGGGCGCGACTTGTCGATATCCATGAACGGTTCGGTCAGTTCAACCGGATCCGCTTGTCTCGTCCAGCCGGGTACTTGGACATCAACAATGGCGCCATCGGCTCGGCGCACCAACTGGGCCGGCTCCAGGTGGTCGGGTGCCTCGGCGGCTGGGCGGCTCGTGGCTGGACGGCCGGGGATCGCCGCCTGCATCAGCGGCAGCGGGGGGAACCCTTGCAACAGCCGGTGCCGCTGCGGACGCTGCATGCGCGCCGCGAGTTCCGGCTGGGCGCCAGGAATATCAGAATCAGCATTCACGATTGGAGTAGTGTCAAATCATGCTTCATTTCGTCCCCAAGTTCAAGGGACGGTGGTATGCATCTTCCATGGTTAATTAATATAACATTTTAATTTGACATCCGTCTATGCGTTATGTAGTCTGATTACGCATGAGAGTAGATGCGACAAACAGCGCCGGCTGGCCGCTGGCGGATGAGCGGACCCGTAGCGCCATCTTGTCCGTCCATACCGCCTTGGCGGAGGCGGCGCCGCTCGTCTGTCAACCGAATAGAGGAAATAATTTAAAAATGCCAAAAATGCCAAAATCCGTGCAATTCAAAGCGCAATTTGTGACGGCTCCGTGCCGGGTTGTGTCGGCATTTGTGACGGGTTCAACCATGCATAACCCGTTGACCATCAACATTTGTGACGGTGTGACGGCTCCAGACCCCTGGACGCCTCGACCCGGGGGCTGGTTTGGGGGGTGTCCTAATCCTAATCTTAATCCCTTGGCCCCTCCTAGTTTCGACCTGTTTCGAGTTATTTCGACCTGTTTCGACCAAAAAACAAATCCTATATGATCCGAAAGAACCGTAATAACCGTAAAATCGATTTTTGCCCTGTTTTAGATTGGAACTTATTGTCGCCC
>JBKQUS010000063.1:0-12540 GCA_052325505.1 Limisphaerales bacterium | reverse complement strand
CGCTTTTTTATCGTCAACATGACGGAGCGTGGTAGCATCCTGCGCTTGTGGTGTCAAGAAAAGGTGTCACTCAATCAAGAAAAGGACTGGTGGGCTGCTGCCTCGGCTGGATGGCGGTGTTTTCCTTTGCCTCGCAGGGGGCGGATCTTCCCGCGCCGGGCGACCCGCCGGAGCGCGCGCGGGTGGTGATCGCCGAAACCCCCCGCGCCACCGTCGCGTTCGAAGCCCAGCCGAAGATTGTGGAGGGCCTGGTGGATCGGGGGATGTTGAAGCTGACGGGCAAAGCGGATTTGAAGCAGGCCTGGCGGGTCTTTGTCTCGCCGAAGGACGTGGTTGGGATCAAGGTCTATTCCGGGCCGGGCGCGAACAGCGGGACGCGGCCGGCGGTGGCGGGCGCGGTGATTGAAGGGCTGTTAAAGGCGGGTTTGGAGCCGTCGCACATCATTATCTGGGACAAACGGCTGCTGGACTTGAGGCTGGCAGGGTATGAGGAGCTGGCGCGACGTTACGGGGTGAGATTGGAGGGGGCGTCCGATACGGGCTACGATGAGAAGGTCTATTACGACAATTCGATCCTGGGGACTTTGGTAGCCGGGGATTTGGATTTTGACCGCCACGGCAAAACGACCGGGCGCAATTCTTATCTGAGCAAGCTGGTGACCCAGACGATCACGAAAATCATCAATGTGACGCCGCTGCTCAATCATAATTATGCGGGCGTGTGCGGCAATCTGTACAGCCTGGCCATGGGCAGCATTGATAACACGCTGCGTTTCGAGGCGAGTCCGGAACGGCTGGCGACGGCGGTGCCGGAGATCTATGCGAAGCCGGCGTTGAGCGACCACGTGGTGTTGAACATTACCGATGCGTTGATTGGACAGTATCAGGGGGAACAGATGAGTTTGCTGCATTATTCGACGGAATTGAACCAGATCTGGCTGAGCAAGGACCCTGTGGCGCTGGACGTGCTGGCGATCCAGGAATTGGACCGGGAACGGCAGGCAAGGAAAATAGACCAAGGGTACGATAATCCGGATCTGTACCGAAACGCGTCCTTTTACCTGGAATTGGGGGTGGGCGACACGGCGAAGATCCGGATCGAATGGGCGAAATGAGGGCACGCCTTGACAATTTGCGCAGGGAAGGAACAAGGGAGCCTCATTTTCGGTTCCCCTCTCCCCGCTGTCGCGGGGCGAGGGGACCCTAATCCACGCCTTGTCAACATTCTCGCGGCTTGCATCGCGGGCCAAATGAGGTTAATTCTCCGTGACGATGGCGACACCACAGAAAATTTTACTGCTGGATGATGATCAGCAGATGCTGGATGTTTACCAGGAACTGCTCAAGCAGCTTCCCAGCAAGCCGGAAGTGCGCGTGTCCGATTCCGGCGCGCGCGCCATTGCCATGCTGGAATCGGAGCCATTTAACCTGCTAATCACGGACCTACGCATGCCGAAAATGGACGGCTTGCAGGTGCTGGCCATTGTGCGCCGGAAATTTCCCCATTTGCGCATCGTGGTGCTGACGGGGGTGGTGGACGAGGAATACCGCTCACGGGCTTACGCGCAGGGAGTGGAGTTGTTCTGTCAGAAGCCGACGTGCGGCGAAGAGATCAAACTGTTCCAGGATTGCATTGAATCGCTGCTGGACCGGGAGACGCGCCACGACGGAGGATTTCGGGGCATGCAAAGCAAGAGCCTGGTGGACTTGATCCAACTGGAATGCCTGTCCCGCAGTTCCTCCGTTCTCAACGTCACGCATGGGGCGTTGAGCGGAAAAATCTGGGTGCATACCGGGGAGATCGTGGACGCCGCGACGGCCCATTTCACAGGGGAGGAAGCCTTCAAGGAAATCCTGTCCTGGAGAAGCGGCAGTTTTGAAATATTGCCGGCTGATCCGGGACGTGCCCGCACGATCACGACTTCGTACCAGGGGCTGCTGCTGGATTCGATGCAGGCGCTGGACGAATGGCAAGGGCAGAAGGCCGGGGCCGAAAAGAGCGAGGGAGAGGGTCAACCCGCCGCCCCGGAATCACTGCTGTCCCCGTTGACGAAGTTCGAAGGCGTTGAATTCCTGCTGACCGTGCCGGACGATGCGCAGGCGCCGTGCGACTCCTGGGCATTGGAAAATGCCCGGCAGCTTGCGGACTGGGCGCGCGCCACCCATCGGCGGTTGGCGGAATTGGGCGAGACAATTGAAGCGGGGCCGCTGACCCAAGTGATGGGTTTTGGCCTGCAGCGGCATTGGGCGCTGGCGCATGACAAGCAAAAAGGATTGCTTTGCGCCGGGTTCCGGAGGACGCTGCCGGCGGACAAAGTCAACCAAACGATGAAGCACATTTTCACCAAATGGGTTTCCTGACACCATTCAAAAAGGCGCCGAAGCCGGATGTGAAACGGTTGCCGACCGGGACGTTCACGGTCGATGCAGAGTGTCGGATCGTCAGTTCGACGGTGCCGGGGCGGGTGCCGGAGGCGCAGGTGCGGAACATTGGGCGGCAGGTTCTGGCCATATTTGAGGGGGCGCGCAAAGCCAACCTGCAATTTTCGGAACTGGTCGTGCAATACGCGGCCTTCAAAATCACCGCCCGGCAAATGCGCAGCGGCGCGATCATTTTTCTTTCACCCCGGGTCATGCAATCCGTGCCCATGCCTTGATTTTTATTATGCACAACAAGAAATTGGACCAACTGATCGTGCAGCTTGAGAATTATTTGGAGTGTTGGAAGCAGTTTAACTATTTCGTCAACCTGGCCCGCGGCAAGAAATTCTCCGCGGAGGACGAGAACCAGTTCCTGGAAGTCAAGGCCATCATCGTGCAGGAGCTGGAGCTCATCATGGCCGCCATCGAATCCTCCTCCCCGTCGCGCGAGGAAGTGCATGCCCTGATCAGCTCGGCGCCGTCGATCCGTTACCTGAGCGAGAGCAACGAGGGCAACCTGCGGGGCTTGGAAAATCACTGGCATAAAATCTATGTGGGTTTCCAGGCGATCCTGGGGCAGCTCAAAGTGCAGCAACGGCGGTTGGATTCCAGATCGCTTGTCACCTCTTTTTTCAGAAAGAGCAAGCCGTGACACTCCCCTGCCCCGCCCTTTTTGATGGCCATGACTGATTCGCCCTGCGCCGCTGTTGCGGGGACGAGCGCAGGAATTTCATCAATATGCTGACTTGGTTCCAAATTCTGATCCTGGCCGTGGTGCAGGGCGCGTGCGAGTTGCTGCCGGTTTCAAGCTCGGCGCATGTCATTGTGGTGGAAAAGCTCATGGGTCTGGATCCGTCCAGTCCGGAAATGACCATGCTGCTGGTCATGCTGCACACCGGGACGATGTTCGCGGTCATCGTTTATTTCTGGAACCATTGGAAGCGCGACTATTTTGCCGCGCCGGGGAAGCTCCGGCCGTTCGCGGTCCAGATCGTTTTGGCGACGTTCTGCACCGGGGTGGTGGGCGTCGGGCTGAAGGTGGTCATCGAGAAAATCTTCATGCGCGGCGCGGCGCACGCAGAGATCGAGGAACTGTTCTCGAACCTGCCGCTGATGGCGGGAGCTCTGGCGGCGGTGGGGTTGCTGATTATCTACGCGGGTCTGCGGGAGGAAAAAATTCCGCGCCATTCGGAGATTCAGCCGGCCCATGCGGGCTGGATCGGCGTGGTGCAGGGCATCTGCCTGCCCTTCCGCGGGTTTTCGCGTTCCGGCTCGACGATTTCAACCGGGCTGCTGCTCGGCTTGCCGAGGCAAAAACTGGAGGAGTTCAGTTTTGCGCTGGCGGTGGTTTTAACTCCGCCCGTGGTGGCAAAAGAGGCGTTGCGCCTGCACAAAGCCCAAGCTTTGAGCGGCAACAATTCCGTGCTGCACCTTTTCGCGCCAAGTCTCGCCGGCATGGGATTAAGCTTTGTGGCCGGCTTGCTGGCGCTGAAATGGCTGACGCGATGGCTGGAAGGAGGGCGTTGGAAATTATTCGGCTTTTACTGTCTGGTCGCGGCGGCGGGTGTTTTGGCCGTTCACTTTTGGCAACATGGCGGTTGACATTTCCTTGTTCGTGATACATTGTGTATCACGATGAAAACAGCGACCATCCGTGATGTGCGAAATGATTTCGCCCGCCTCTCCAAGTGGCTGGAGAAAGGGGAAACCGTCCAACTCTTGAAACGCGGGAAGCCCTTTGCCCGGGTCGTGCCGGAGCCGAAACCCGGGAGCTTCCTCGGTTGCATGGCTGGCACGGCCAAAGTGCCAGCCGACCTGGACGAGCCAGTGGGCATCGAGTGGGAAGCCATGAAATGAGGTATCTGCTCGATACTTCCGTGTGGTTCCGCGGCGCGTCCGAGCCGGAGACGGTGCCGAAGGATTTGCAGGAGATTCTGGAGTTCCGCGACGGTGAGTTCGGCCTGTCCGCCATCAGCCTTTGGGAAGTGGGCAAGAAACATCAAATCGGCAAGCTGCCGCTGAAGAAGGACCTTGGCGCGTGGTTGAAGGAGGCCGTGGCCACGCGCATTGTCCTTCTGCCGTTGACGCCGGAAATCATCGCCGATGCGATGAGCCTGCCGGATTTTCCCAACCGCGATCCGGCCGACGAACTGATCGTGGCCACCGCCCGCGTCCACCGCTTGACGCTGTTGACGACCGACATGCAACTGAAGCGTTACCGCTACGCACAGATTCGCCACTTCACGCCGGTTTTGGAAAAGGGCGGCTGAAGAGGCGCTCTGACGATTTTACGGTTCGTAATTCAACCAAGGGCCGAGCCATTTCTCCACCGCGGGCAAATCCATGCCTTTGCGGCGATGATAGTCGAGCACCTGGTCGCGGTCCAACTTGCCCACTGCGAAATATTTTGACTGCGGCGCGGAAAAATAGAGGCCGCTCACGCTGCTGGCCGGCCACATCGCGCCGCTTTCGGTCAGGCGAATGCCGGCGTTCTTTTCCGCGTCGAGCAATTCCCAGAGCGTCCATTTTTCCGTGTGGTCAGGGCAGGCGGGATAGCCCGCCGCCGGGCGAATGCCCCGATATTGCTCGCCGATCAATTGCTCGATGGACAGGTTCTCGTTCCTGCCGTAGCCCCATTCGGCCCGGACGCGCCTGTGCAAAAATTCGGCAAACGCTTCCGCCAAGCGGTCCGCCAAGGCTTCGGTCATGATGGCGTTATAGTCGTCGTGGTCCGCCTTGAATTGCTTGACCAGTTCATCCGCGCCGAGGCCAGCGGTGACCGCGAACGCGCCGATGTAATCCTCCGCACTGGATTTGCCCGCCACGAAATCCGCCAGGCACCAATTGGGCTGGCCATCCGGTTTCTCGATTTGCTGGCGCAGAAAGTGGAACGTGGCCAGGACGCGGCGACGCGACGGGTCGGTGTAAAGTTCGACATCGTCCCCGATGGAGTTAGCGGGAAAGAATCCATAAGCGGCCCGCGCCGCGAGAAGTTTCTTATTGACGATTCGCTCGAGCAGTTTTTGCGCGTCCTTGAACAGTTCGCGGGCCTGCGCGCCGTGCTTTTCGTGCTGTAGAATCGAGGGATAGCGGCCGCGCAACTCCCAAGTGTGGAAAAACGGGGACCAATCGATGCAAGGAACCAAGTCCTCGAGCGACACGGGCAGCGCCCCGCCCTGCCCCGGCGCGGAACTGAGCACCCGCACGCCGGTGAATTCCGGCCTGGCGATTTCGTCCGCTTTCCAGTCGAACTTCGGTCCGCGCCGCCGCGCTTCTTCGATGGGAAGCAGTTTGATTTCGTGCCCGGCATGTTGGCGGCGGAGTGTTTCCTGGTCCTGGCTGTTCTGCGCGACAAAGGCCGGCTTTGAGTCGGGATTGAGCAATTGGCCGGCCACGCCGACAGCGCGCGAAGCGTCGGTCACGTGGACCACAGTCTCGTTGTAACCGGGCGCGATTTTGACCGAGGTATGGGCTTTGCTCGTGGTCGCGCCTCCGATGAGAAGCGGCACGGAAAATCCCTGGCGCTGCATCTCACGGGCCACGTGCGCCATTTCGTCAAGGGACGGCGTAATGAGTCCGCTCAGGCCGATGAGATCGGCCTTGTGTTCGCGGGCGGTTTGCAAGATTTTTTCGCACGGCACCATGACGCCGAGGTCAATGACTTCATAGTTGTTGCAGCCGAGCACGACGCCCACGATGTTTTTGCCGATGTCATGGACGTCGCCTTTGACTGTGGCCATGACGATTTTGCCCTGGGCGCGGGCGTTGCCGCCGGCGCGTTTCTCGGCCTCCATGAAAGGAAGAAGCCAGGCCACGGCCTTTTTCATGACGCGGGCGCTTTTGACCACCTGGGGCAGGAACATTTTGCCCGAACCAAAGAGATCGCCCACCACGGCCATGCCGGCCATCAAGGGGCCTTCGATGACGGACAGCGGGCGGCCGATCTTGAGCCGTGCCTCCTCAGTGTCGGCTTCGATGAACTCGACGATGCCCTTGACCAGGGCGTGTTCAAGGCGCTGTTCGACGGTTCCCTTGCGCCATTCGTCCTGCACGGCCTCCGTTTTGTCTTCCTTCTTGACTGATTCGGCAAAGCGGACCAGGCGCTCGGTGGCGTCGGGCCGGCGGTTGAGCAGCACGTCCTCCACCAGTTCGAGCAGGTCTTTGGGAATTTGCTCATAAATGCCAAGCATGCCGGCGTTGACGATGCCCATGTCCAGCCCGGCTTTGATGGCGTGATACAAAAAGGCCGTATGCATGGCCTCGCGCACCGCGTTGTTGCCGCGAAACGAAAAGGAAATGTTGCTGATGCCGCCGCTGACCTTGACGCGCGGCAGGTTCTGTTTGATCCAGCGCGTGGCTTCGATGAAATCCACGGCGTAGTTGTTGTGCTCCGCCATGCCGGTGGCGACGGTCAGGACATTGGGATCAAAAACGATGTCCTCCGGCGGAAAGCCGACCTGCTCCGTCAGGATTTTAAAGGCGCGGGAGCAGATTTGCTTGCGGCGCTCCAGGGTATCGGCCTGGCCGCGTTCGTCAAAAGCCATCACGACGACGGCCGCGCCATAGCGCCGGACCAGCCCGGCCTGGTGAAGGAATTTTTCTTCGCCTTCCTTGAGGCTGATGGAGTTGACCACCGCCTTGCCCTGCACACATTTCAAGCCGGCTTCGATGACGGCCCATTTCGAGCTGTCAATCATAATCGGCACGCGGGCGATGTCCGGCTCGGAAGCGACGAGGTTGAGAAAATGCGTCATGGCTTTGACGCCATCGAGCATCCCTTCGTCCATGTTGACATCGATGATTTGCGCGCCGTTGACAACTTGTTGTTTGGCCACGGCGAGGGCTTCCTCGAATTGGCCGGCCAGGATGAGTTTGGCGAATTTGGGCGAGCCGGTGACGTTGGTGCGCTCGCCGATGTTGACGAAATTGGTGTCAGGCCGGACGGTCAGCGGCTCCAGACCGCTCAGGCGCAACCAAGGCTCGACCTTGGGCGGGACGCGCGGCGCGGTCTTCCTCACGGCTTGGGCGACGGCTTTGATGTGGTCGGCGGTCGTGCCGCAGCAGCCTCCCACGATATTGAGCCAGCCGCCGTCGGCCCACTCGGCCAGTTGAGGCGCGAGGGTTTCGGGAGTCTCCGGGAAGCCGGTGGGGAGCATGGGATTAGGGAGACCGGCGTTGGGATAGGCGCTGACGTAAATCGGCGCCAGTCCGGAAAGCTCTTCGATAAACGGCCTCATTTCCTTTGGCCCCAGCGCGCAATTGATTCCGATGCTCAGGAGTGGAAAATGCGAGACGGAGTTCCAGTAGGCTTCCACGGTCTGCCCGGAGAGCGTGCGACCGCTCAGATCGGTGATGGTGAAGGAGAGCATCAGGGGCACGCGGCGGCGCACGGGCGATGCCGGGCGGGGCGCGGAGCCTGCGGCGGCGGCTTCGATGCCCAATTCTTCAAACAGTTGGGCGATGGCAAAAAGGGCCGCCTTGGAATTGAGGGAGTCAAATACAGTCTCAATCAGTAGCAGGTCCGCTCCACCTTCCAACAGGCCGCGGGCTTGTTCGTAATAGGCTTGGGCCAACTGGTCGTAAGTCACCCCGCGCGCGGCCGGATCGCTTACGCTGCCGGAGATGGACGCCGTCTTGCTGGTCGGCCCGAGTGCGCCGGCCACAAAACAGATCCGGCCCGGCTCGGCGGCCATGATGGCATCGGCGGCGGCCCGGGCATTCTTCGCGCCCGCCACATTCAATTCGAAGGCCAGCGATTCCATACCGTAATCGGCCAGCGAAATGGCGGTGGAATTAAAGGTGTTCGTCTCAATGATGTCCGCGCCGGCTTCGAGATACTGGCGGTGGATGGCCTGGATGAAATAAGGCTGCGTCAGGTTGAGCAGGTCGTTATTGCCCTTCACGTCGCGCGTCCAATCCTTGAACCGTTCTCCTCGATAACCGGCCTCATCCAGACGGTAGGTCTGGATCATGGTGCCCATCGCGCCGTCCAGCACGACAATGCGCTGCGGCAGGAGGCGCAATAACGCCTCCACGCGATCCCTGTTTTGATTGCCGGCCTTTTCCATGATGAGACAATATTACCCACGCCCGGGCTGTGGTGCAAATTAAAAATCAATATATCTTGATGCGTAGATATGATATCTGAACCAACGACTTGCGTTGTTCCTTTCCACAGAAGGACAATGAAATTCGTGGCAATCGCGGAGGCATGGATTATGAATCATGGGATTACATATGAAGATGCGCGTGTCCCATTACGAAGGTGTTTCAATCCTGTGCCTGGTGGTTTTGGTTGCAAGCCCGCTGGCTGGCAGGGCCGCCGCTGAAGACGCGGCGGGACCGACACGCTGGGAGCGCCAGGCGCAGCAAAAGCAAAAATTGGCGCAGGGCGTGATCGGGCTGACTCATGAACCGATTGAGTTTCTGATGCGGCGGGGGGACCATTTCGACGATGAACCGGAGCATTACCAGCAATTGTGCGACCCGGAGAACATCAAGCGGATGGCGGCGGCGGGCATGGGTTACGGGCGGCTCTTCTTTTACAAGGGATTCGGTTTGGAATACGAGCGGACGAACATGGAAACGGCCAAAAAGGCCGCCGCTCTCATGCACCAGTTGGGAATGAAGGTGGATTTGTACGTGGGCGGAACGATGTTCCCCGAAACGCTCTATCACGAGTTGCCCGAAGCCCAAAACTGGGAGCAACGCGACCAGAACAACCAGTGGGTCTCGTACGGCACCCAAACTTTCCGCCACTATGCCTGCCCCAACGAGCCGGCCTACCGGGAGTATTTGCACAAGGTGCTGAAAATCGGCATCGAAGAACTGCACGCGGATCAGATTTCATTCGACAACATCATGCTGCAGCCCGAACCCAAGTCCTGCCGCTGTCCGCGTTGCATCAGTGCATTTCACGATTATCTGCGGCGCAAATATCCGACCCCGGAAGCAGTGCGGCGCCGGTTCGGGTTGCCGGACGTGGACTGGGTGCAGGTCAACGAATGGGAATCGCCCGCGCAGGCGGAGGGTTTGGCTTCGTTGAATGATCCGGTGTTGCAGGAATGGGTGCGCTTCCGGTGCGAGTCCCTGGCCAATTACGCGAACGCCCTCTATGACGACGTCAAGAGCCTGAACACCAACGTCTCGGTCTTGTTCAACATCAAGGGTGTTTACAGCTACAACCGCTACTGGGCCAACGCCGTCTATCATCCACTTTTCGCCAACCACATCGACGTGCTCTCCTTCGACACCGGCGGCTATGACGCGCGCCTTGACGCCGGAACCGGCGCCCTTGTCTCGCAAATCCGTTCCTACAAAGTGGCTCGGCGTTTGAAGGCCAGTTGCGAGGAAGGGTTGCGCGACGACCTGCGCGCCGCGCTGCACTTGGCTTTCAATTACGAAACGCCCGTGGCTGGATATCCCGGCGCGCCGGCTTTTAGCAAGGTCTTCACGCCGTTCGTGGAATTTTACCGCGAATACCACGACCGCTATTTCATTGGGACTGAGGAGGTGGCGGACGTGGCGGTGCTGCGCAACTGGCCGTCAATGGCCTACAGCATCAACGCCACCAGCGTTCCCGCCACGCTCATGGAGCAGGCGCTCATCCAGCATAAAATTCCTTTTGACATTCTCTTCGACGAGGACCTTGGCCGGATCGGCCGTTATCAGGCGGTGATTCTGGCCGGGCAGGAATGTGTCGGCAACGCACAGGCAGAGCAATTGCTGCAATACGTGCGGGACGGCGGCATGCTCGTACTGACAGGCAACACCGCGACCTATAATGAATGGAGGGAACGCCGCCGGTCCAACCCCTTGCTGCCGGCGCGCCGCGAAGGCAAGGGCCGCATCCTCTATATTCCTGAAATCATTCCCGCCGCGCGCGCCGCCAAAACATCCGCCGTGGAGGAGGACGCGGAGCCAGGGGCGACGCTGCGGAGAACCACACGCATGACGCCGGCGCAATGGGTGCTGCCGCGCAACCACGAGGACATCGCCAAAACCGTCGTTGACGGATTGCCCAAAGGCTTGTCCATTCAGACGGGCGCGCCGTTGACAACCGTGATGGATTTGCTCACCCGTCCGGCCGCCCGGCAAACCCTCGCGCATTTCATCAACTTTGACCGCGACAATAAACTCGCCCCGTTCCAGGTGACGGTCCGCAAACAATTCAGCGGCCCGGTCAAAACCGTTGAATGTCTTTCGCCGGAGTGGGACGATCCGTTGCCGGTGCCGTTTCAGGAATCCGGAGACAATATAGTATTCACCGTTCCCGCGCTCCGTCTCTACGCCATGGTCGTCATTACGCAGTAAGGGAATGTAAAGGCTTGTCTTTTGGCTGCGATGGGCAACATTATATTTGTCATGAACGCGATCGAAACGACCGGGGTTGTGGATGCGCAGCATCAGTTGAGGCTCGATAGGCCGCTGCCTATCGCCGGACAAAGCCGGGTCAGAGTAATCGTGCTTGTGCCGGATGAAGCAGACATCTCCGAGACTTCCTGGACGAAAGCCGTCGCGACCACGCCCGCGTTCGATTTCCTGAAGGATGCCGCCGAGGACATCTACAGCGCAGCTGATGGCAAACCATTTCATGACCAAAGGTAGAATTGTTCTTGTCCCTTTTCCCTTCGATGACATGACGGCGAGCAAGGTGCGGCCTGCCGGATGCCTCACCGACCCGATTGGCCCTTTCATTAAACAGGAATGGGGAGACCAATTTGCGGTCTTATTCCATTGCCAAACCGCGATATTTTCACTTGCTTTCGAGGATTGACACCGGCCATGATCGGGTTTGAGGCAAGTTATTGATCTTTTAAATTTTGATCGGAGACCCCGAAAAGACTCATGTGTGGGTGACGAACCGACTGGGAGATCCACACTGCTTTGAAGGTGAAGCAGATGCATGGAAAATGCAGGAAATAGCCTTCTGAGATCCCAAAGCAAAGCTGGGCGGGTAGAAACCGGTCTCCTGTTGTCCAGCCCGCCGTCCCGGGTGGCGGGACAAAGGACTCATGTGTGGCTGACGAAGGCGCTGGGAGATGCCGGACTACGGTGAAGCTAATTCGGCATGATAAATGCGTGAGATAGCCTTTCCGGATCCCAGGGATAACCGGCGGGGTCGCTTCCCCGTCTCTTGAGGTCCAGGGTGCCTCCGATCTTTTATTTTCTCGACGGCGTTAATAATTTTGCCGATTGTTGTTGTACCGTTATAATTGACGCATGAATAGAACAGAATACCGCAAAGCATTGCGTATTGGAAATCTGGACGCTATAGCAGCCGGATTGGACCGCGGTATTGACGTAAACTGGCAAATAGAAAAAGGAGAGACGGCCCTCCACAAAGCTGTCAGTGTGGGCCAATTCGATGTCGTGCGCCTGCTTCTAACTCGGAACGCCAATGTAAATCTGGAAAACAGCGCCTTGAAAACACCGCTCGATATTGCGGTCGAAAAGAACCAAGTGGAGATCACAGGTTTGCTCAAGAGCCACGGTGGCCAGACATTTGAAGAGATTATCAAAAAGAGAGAATCTGAAATTCGGCAACAAGCTTGGGCATCGGGTTTTAGTTGGAGAACATTAAAGGCGCTCGCTCAGGACGGCGTTGCGACAGAAGAGAAGTTTCTCAATTATTTAGGATTTGGACGGCACTCGTTGAGCGTCTGGAAGGAAATAGAGGAGAGGCAACGTGAGTTGAAGATCCAAAAGGGCCTACTTGATCCAAAAGAACCGCTCAACGAAGAAGAAGTCCTTGGGCCTGCGCGAAAAAACGGACACAGGTAAACCGATGCGACGATGAACACCATATTGCCTTCTTGTCTTGCTCATTAGCCAGCACCCAATTGTGTGGAAAGCCGTGTTTTTGCTATAAGCCCTTTCTTTATATTCGAAGTGGATGTGTCCTTTGGAAGCGCATATAAACATGTTTGGAGGAGCATTGCGCCTCCCCAAACTGAATAATGGGGTTTCACCTCTAAAAAATAATCCGCCGAAATCATGACCGTCTGGATATTAGTAGTTGAATATCAACTGGTTGCAAGTACTGCCTTCCAAAATCGGTGGGGCTGAATCTCTAAGTATTTGATGCAGAGGCTCTTGCTCAAAGGCGTTCACGCTCAA
>JBKQUS010000062.1:0-47223 GCA_052325505.1 Limisphaerales bacterium | reverse complement strand
AGTGTTTTACAACCGCCGACGCCTGCACAGCTCGCTCGGCTACCGTTCCCCCATTGACTTCGAAACCCAAAACAATTAACTAATGACTTACACAACTTTTGTGTCCGCTTTTTCGTGGCAAGCCCAGCATCAGCCAGAAACAGCCCGAGGGACAGGCTCAACAGGATGGCGAGCAGATTTCGAGCAGAAACGGATTTGGGCTTTGCCAGTGGCGGCAGCGGAGAGGGAGAGGCGGCGGTCAATGGAGGCGGAGCACCGATTACCGGCGGTTCGGAGGCTGGCAAGAGTGGAGGCACATTTCCAGCTTGGGGATTGTTTCCGGACGGCGGATTTTCTGGGTCTGGCTTCACAGAAGCACATAGTGAGTTGAAATCGCGCAAAATCCAGCGGATTTCTGACTGCATGGACGAAGTGGACCGAACGGACATCCGAAACAGACGCCAGTTTTCCGATTCGTCCGGCTTGGCGGGAGGAGACGATAACTCGTGAAATGTGACATCTCCGTAACCCTTTTTACGATTTCGGAGGAGGTGGCGAAATGAAATATTCCGTGGCGCTGCGGGAGAACGGCGTGATTTTGTTGAAGGTTGTCCCGGCTGACCGCTAAAAGAAATGGATGGCAGGCCCCTCCTTCCGCCACAAAGGCTACGCGGCGGAGAACTGTAAATATTTCAACCACAACCATTTGCGTCGTGGCGCAGAGATTACAAAACATTTTGCAGAATTTTGTGGACACGGCTTCAATGTTTTGCTAAGAATTAATCATCAGTCGTGCTGAACATTGAGAGCGAAATATCTAATGCTAGCAGTGTTCTCGCCTCTGTTCGTTGCCTTTAGAGTTTATAAACCAGTTTCTGCATTAACTTTGATCGCGGTGAATGGCGTATTGAAATCTTGGAAGCGGGGGCTGCCCGCTGCAACACTTTCGGGACGGATGAGTTCCCTTCTCCTGGCCGTGCTGTTCTGCGCCGGCGGTGTGGCGGCCCAGGACGGGTATTGGACCAGCAGCAGTGGTGGAAGCTGGGCCAGCGCGGGCAATTGGGACCCGGCGAACGGCATTGCGGCCGGCACTGACAGCACGGCGTATTTCGGATTTGGCCGGGAGGCGGCCATTACAGCCAATGCATCGTTTACGCTCGACGGGGCGCAAACGATAGGAAACCTGTGCTTCACGACCCAAGGCGGACCGGCGAATTGGAATTTTAGCGCGGGTTCAGGTGGTTCATTGACGCTGGACAACGATTTCGGACCTGCTGAAATCACGGTGACATCTCCCACGCTGCAAGTTTCACTCAATGTCATCGTGGCCGGCGATGCGGGGGTGGAGAAGGACGGGCCGGGGACATTGGTGCTTGCGGCGCAGAATACTTATAGCGGCCGAACGCTGGCAAACGGGGGCGGATTGAGCGTGACCGGGTCGATCGGAACGGGAGGCGTGACAGTTAACGGCGCGACGCTAAGCGGCACGGGCGTGATTCAAGGCCCGGTGACGGTGGGTTCCGGCGGCGTCCTTACGCTCGGCAACTCGGGGCCGTTAACCATAAACAATTCGCTGGTCCTGCTTCCCGGCAGCACGACGTTGGTGACGATTAATGCCGCGGCTCCGGGCCGTGCTGCGGTGCAAGGGCTGTCCAGCGTCACTTTTGGAGGGACTTTGGTGGTCAACAATCTGTCGGGGCCCTTGTCGCTGGGGCAGAGTTTTTCCATTTTCGGTTCGACGCCCGCCAGCCGCAATTTCAGCAGCATCCAGCCGCCGCCGGGTCCGTGGTTGCGATGGCGCTTCGACCCGGCGACCGGCCAGATTTCCGTGGTATCCTCGGCCTCGCAGCCGGTTTTCTCCAGCGTGAACCTGTCCGGGACCAGTCTGGCCTTTCAACTCACGTCCGGGCCGCCCGGATCCGCCTGCTATATCATTTCGTCCTCGGACCTCAGCCAGCCCACTTCGGTCTGGGCGCGGATCGCCACCAATGTGTTTGACATGAGCGGCAATTGCGCCTCGGCCCATGATTTCAGCGCGAATGGCGCCGGGCAGATGTATTTGGGGGCCTTCGTGATTCCTTCACCATGATGAGTTTATGAAACTGATGAAAACTCTTTCATGCCGCTGTGCAGCCGTTGTGGTTGGGTGCAGCCTTTTGCTTGCGGCCGGCCAGGTGGCGCACGCCGAGATTTCGGTGGACAGCACCAGTTCGTTTAGCGATGTCACAATTGATCCGATGTCGGGAACCATTCAGTACATGGGCGTCGTGCAGAGTTCCGCATATGCCCAGGCGGGCGGGAACTCCCAGTTTGAATCTGTTGACCCCAGTTCGGCCAGCGCCTCGGACGTGCCGGCGCCTGGAGCCTCGGCCACAGGTTCAGGCTCGGGTTCGGCGGGGTTTTTGAGCGGTTCAAGCGGCGCGACGGGATACGTTCCCGGGGCAACGGCCGGTTACGACACATCCACGGGGCGCGGCACGATAACAGGTGCATTTCAGATTATAGGAACTACCGGGGCGGTGAACGTGACATTTTCCGCGATGGTTAGTGGATCGCTCAACCTGTCTTCGGACGTTTATGGCGAGTCTGGGCAAGGGGAGTCGGATTTTACCCTGTCGATCAACGGGAACCCTGTCCTGTTCAATGATCAGATATTAAGCATCGGGCCGGACCAGACTCAGAATTCGACCCTCTCACAAACGCTAACCGCCTCGATGACCTTGACGGCGGACACCACGTATTATTTTGTGGGGGAGGCGGACGCGGAAACGCAGGTGGTGAATTCGAGCGTGGCGGCTGTGCCTGAGCCGGGGGAGATGGCGTTGGCGTTGGAAGGCATGGGGGCGGTGGGATTGATTGCTGTGGCGCGGAAACGCCGTGCGGCCAGGCAGGCGGCAAGCCGGGGGTTATTGATGTTGCTGGGCGGCGCGCTGCTGGGGCTGGCGGCGCCCGCGTACGCGACGTATATCGGCAGCGACCGGAAGGACATCTGCAACACCTGCGGCGCGCCGCCCACCCGGCAAAAGGGCGGCAAGATGGAGACGAGTATGACCGAGGGCAACATGCGGAACGATTACACGGTGGTGACGGTGCAGAGCGCCTACGGTCCCACGCTGCCTTTCTGCCTGACTTATAATTCCTACAATGCTGACGGCTCGAAGATGCAATTGAACACCGGCCTGGGCTTTGGCTGGTCGCACACCTACAACACGATGCTGTTCCAGCAACGCGGTCAGATGTTCCGGCTCGGCGCGGACGGGCGCGTGACGCAGTATTACCAGAATTACTCAGGGGGCGGCGGCAGTTATGTTTCCGACACGGGATATTTCGAGACGCTGACGAGGCAGCCGGACGGCTCCTACATTGTCACCAATAAGTATCAAAGCTGGTGGCGCTATGGCTCGGTATCGAACTCGCCGCTGTTGATCGCGGGGCCGGTGTATCAGTTGCTGCAGATGGGCGACCGCAACCAAAACATCACCACATTCACGTACAACGGCAGCGGCGAGCTGGCAACGGCGACGGATCCATTTGGCCGGACGCTGCAATTCACCTATAATTCGTCGAACAAACTATCCAGCATCACCGACCCGCTGGGGCGGACCACAACGTTTCAGTATGACGCGATGTCGCGCATGCCGACACAGATCACCGATCCGGCGGGCTATACGACGCAGTACACTTACAATGCGCAGGATCAACTGACGCGCGAAATTGACCGCGACGGGCGGATGTATTTTTACACATACAGAGGGGAACGGCCCTACATGGTGACGGATGACAGCGGGCAGCCGTACTTCTCGATGACGGATGCGACGGACTGGGCGGTGGATCAAACCAACTTAACTTACAGCTTGCGGCGCCAGTATATTCCCAGCACCACGATGGACACGGATGGCAACGGCCATGTCTGGCAATTTGCCTACGACACGAACGGTTACATCACCCAGACGATTGCGCCCGACGGCAGCACCACCCGCTACATGTATGACCCTGGCTCGCTCAATGTCGCCAGCAAGACCGATCCCAACGGCAACGCCACGTCCTACCGATACGATTCCCAAGGCAACTGCATCCAGGTGACGGACGCCCTCGGCAACGTGACCACTTACACCTACGACCCCGTTTTCAACGAGGTGACCAGCATGACAGACCCCAACGGGCGCATCACGACCAACACCTATGACAGCCGCGGCAACCGAATCCAGGAGACCGATGCCATCGGGCAGATACAAACCTGGACGTACGACGCCAACGGAAACGTTTTGACATGGACCGACAAGCGCGGTTACACGACCACAAACCAATATGACGCCAGTGGCGATCTGATTCAGACGACCGATCCTCTTGGCCACACGACGAGCTACACCTATGACACGGTTGGCAACCGCATCAGCATGACCGACGCGAACGGGCACACCACCACTTACACTTATGACGCGGACAACAGGTTGATCCAGACCACGGATGCCCTTGGCCATACCAACACCACCACCTACGATGGGGCCGGCAACGTGCTGACCACGACGGACGCCGACGGCCACACCACCACTTATGTCTATGATCAACGTGGTCGCGTGGTGGCCACGACCAACGCTGTGGGCGGCATCACCCAAACGACCTACGATGCCGATGACAATGTCATCAGCCGCACGGATGAGGACGGCCATGTCACCACCTACACCTACGATACGCTAAATCGCCTCATCAGTACAACCGATGCGCTGGGCAATGTCAGCCGCACGACTTATGACGGAGACGGCAACATCATTTCCTCGACGGACGGCGATGGCCATACCAACACCTACACTTACGATGCCCTGAATCGCAGGATTTCGTCGACCGATCCGCTCGGCAACACCACGACATACCAGTACGCCAGCATCGGTGGGATGCCCTGCTGTGGCGCCACCGCCGGGTCTGATTTGGTCACGGGCACGGTCGATGGCGACGGTAAATACACCTATTATCATTATGACGAGTTGAACCGTCGTGTGCAGGAGGTACACAAATCCGGCAGCATTACCGACACGAACACGCCCAGCGATGCGATCACCACCTACACCTACGACCCGGTCAACAACCGCATCGCGGTCACGGATCCCAACACCAATACCACCAGCTACACCTACGACCCCCTCAACCGCGTCATCGGGATGACCAATGCCGCCGGGGACGTGACCACGAGCGTTTACGACCCGGTGGGCAACGTCATCCAGACGGTCGATCCGCGCGGGAATGTCACCATCTACACCTACGATGCGGACAATCGCCTGATCACGGAAAGCGACAGCGTGGGGCCGGTGCTGGCAGAGTCGTATGATGCGGAGGGCAATGTCATCTCGACCACCGATGGCGATGGCAACGTCACCACTTCGACCTACGATGCCATCAACCGGGTCATCAGCACGACCGACCCCCTCGGCAACACGACGACAACGACGTACGACGCGGATGGCAACGTCATTTCCCAGGTTGACCGGGATGGAAACAGAACCACCTATACGTATGATGCGGACAATCGGCAGATCAGCGTGATTGATGCTCTGGGGAACACCAGCACGACGGAGTATGATGCGGATGGCAACGTGATCTCAGTGACGGATCCCCTGGGCCATACGACGCAATATACGTATGATGCGGACAATCGGGTGATCCAGGAAACTTATGCGGACAGCCCCTCGGATAGGCGCATCTACACTTATGGCGCGACCGGGCACCGGATTTCCCGCCTGGACCAGAATGGCCAGACCACGACCTACCAGTACAACGATTTCTATTATCTAACAAATCGCTCGTATTCCGCCGGCCCGGCCGACCAATTTACCTATGACCTTGGAGGCCGAATCATAAGCGGAAGCAGGAACGGATGGACGGACACCTTTACTTATGACGGGGCCAACCGCGTTCTCACGGCCGTGCAAAACGGCCAGACTGTCGTTTACACCTACGTCATCCCATCCGGAATTCGGACCATTACGTACCCCAGCGCGCTGATCATCACGGAAGATTACGATCTGCGCTCGCGCCTGATGACAGTCAATGACGGGGGATCTCCGGTGGTAACGCTATATACGTATGACCTGGACAACAACGTCCTAGGCCGATCCAACCGAAATGGGACTGTCGCCACTTACAGCTACAACGCCGACAGGTGGGTCACCAATTTGACCCATTCCAACACCAGCGTCCTCATCGCGGGCTTTGCCTACGCCTACGATGATGAAGGAAACAAGACCTACCAACAGAACGAAGCCGTTTCGTCCAATTCCGAGAGCTATGCCTACGATGCGCTTTACAGGCTGACGAACTTTGACGTGGGCACGCTTTCAGGCGGAGTGATCCCGTTGCCTTCCATCGCGGAGAGCTACAACCTGGATGCCGATGGCAACTGGACCAGTTACACCAGCAACGCCGTCACCCAGACTCGCACGGACAATGCGGTTGACGAGGTTCTGACCATCAACACGAATACCTTGACCTATGATGCAGACGGCAACCTGCTGGATGACGGCAACTACACCCACACTTATGACGGGGAGAACCGTCTCACCACCGTGACCCGGGACAGCGATTCGGCACTGGTCGGCCAGTACACCTACGATGCCCGCGGTCGCCGCGTCATCGCCATGGTCAACCCCGGCGGCACTCCCGCGACGAACGTGTTTTTCTACGACGGCAACAGAATTCTCGAAGAACAGAATTCCGGCGGAGCCACCCTGGCCACCTACACCTACGGCAATTACGTGGACGAAGCGCTGACGATGAACCGGGGCGGGCTGACGTATTATTATCATCCCAACGCGCTTTTCAACATTGAGGCACTGACCGACCCCACTGGTGCTCCCGTGGAACGATATACTTATGACGTGTATGGGGAGCCGACGGTGATGGACGGCAGCTATAACCCCATTCCGCTGAATGCCTGGGGGACGCCTCATAGCGGCGTCGGCAATTTCTACCTGTTCACCGGACGCCAGTTTGACGAGGAGTCCGATCTCTACTTTTACCGTCGTCGTTATTACGAAGCGGGGCTGGGCAGATTTTTGCAGCGGGATCCGGCCGGATATGCAGGAGGGCTGAACTTATACGCGTATGTGAAAGACAGGGTTACCGGGCACGTTGACCCATACGGCATGCAAGATTTTGGGTTTAATACCACGAAGGAACTTGAGGCGTTGAGAAAAAAAGGGCGATTTATGACCGCCACGAAGTCCCTGGAGACGCCGCTGACACTCGCTGAACTCCAGGAGATGAAGGCGCTGCTGGAGAACCGTCGCAGGAATCTCGCTGAGTCTCTGCGACTGGAGGAATTACAGGTTCAGTTCAGGAACGCGGGCGCAACTTTCAGCGGCAAGGGTGAATTGGAAGTGCTCCAGGGCATCCTTGGCCTGGTCAGGAAGGTCACACCCGATGCCGGGGCCGGCGGGGCGTTAAAAAAGGCACTGGAACTGTATGAGAAGGGCATCGGAGTGGCGATAAAGGGGATCCAAAAAATTGATGAGGAGAAATACAACCGTTACGCGGAGGCACGCCGGGGCGGCGCCTGCCATGAACAGGCCTATACGTTTAGGGACGATGCCACGGGGGAGGCTTATCGGGCGCGGTACGAGTTGGAGAAGCTGAGGGAGGGCATGCCGAAGGTGCAGGGTGGCGGTTACAACTATGACGACGAAGACGAAGATGAGTTTTACGACTTTGACGATTATTATTACTACTACGACGATGATGACTGGTAGCGTGATATTTTGGACGGGCTCCGGCAGGCTGTTTGACAGCCTCTCATAAAACTGGAACGGGATCGCTTACAGCCGTCTAATCGCTGTTTAGAAGAAGGGGTTGTTCGCTTTTTCCTCCGCCACGGTCGTCATCGGGCCGTGGCCGGGGCAGAGCAGGGTTTCGTCCGGCAGGGAGAAGATTTGCTCGCGAACTTTTTGCCGGGCCAGATCCCAGGATTGGTTGCCCCGGCCAATCGAGCTGGCAAAAATCGCGTCGCCCACGATGGCCACGTGCGGCGCATCCTCGGGCCAGGTGCCAATGATGTAAGTCACCCCTTCCTCGGCGTGGCCGGGAGTGTCGCGATTGGTGATGCGCAAGCTGCCCAGGTGGAGGAAATCGTTGGGCCGGTTGCGATGCTGGGGCGGGGCGTGGCGCGAATTGGAATGCAGATGCAGCTTGGGAAATTTTTCGCGGACGGCCTCCATCCCCGCGACGTGATCTTCGTGCAGGTGAGTCAGGAATAGATGACGCAATTCCAACCCGTTTTCCGCGATCAGTTTAAGAACCGGAGCGGCGTCCCAACCTGTGTCAAACAGAGCCGCTTCGCGCGACACTTCATCCCAAACCAGGTAGCAATGCACGTCCATGCCGTTGGCCTGGGTGGTGATTTGCCGCAGTTCTCGCCATAAGGAAAGGTCCGGCACGGCAGGCAGCCAGCCATTGGCGATGCGCTCCAGTTTGGCGCCATTCAAACCCAGAGCCTCGCCCAGCGCCGCGAACTGAATTTGCCCGGGTGCGCGGCCTGTTTCTTCCAGTGCGCTGTAAGCGGGTTCCGTGAGGCCCGCCGCGTGCGCGGCTGCGGAGAAGGCGATTCCTTTTGCCTGCCGCCCTTTGCGCAGAATGTCGCCCAAATGATCTTCCAGTTGCACGGGGAAAATACTAACGGCTGAGAGGCAATTCCCCAAGGACGAAAGGGACGGGTCGGACGGGTGGGGCAATATGCCTCTCTCAGAAGGCTTTTGCCATCTGCCCGACCAGTTGCCGCAAATTCCGTCTTGCGTGCAATTGCGCGCCTGCCAAATCAACAAGCTCCGTCAATGCGCGCGCTTGGAGAAACCATTGGCGCGCGCTCGCCGCGTCCAGGACAATCCCGGCCACGGCCAGACACGGAATACCTAGATTGTGACAGCGCCGCGCGATTTGCCCAACGCCTTTGCCCATGTAACTTTGGCTGTCGATTTGGCCTTCTCCGGTGATGACCAGATCGGCCCGGGCGATGCGATCATCCAACGCGGCGCAACGGGCGAAAACTTCAAAGCCGGATTCCAATCTGGCTCCCGCAAACGCCATCAACCCGAAACCCAATCCGCCCGCGGCGCCTGCGCCCGGGGTGTTCGCGCAATCGATGTCATGCTGCTCCTTCAATACGGATGCCAGGCGGGCGAGGCATTTATCCGCCAACTCAAAATCCTGCGGTCGCAGCCCTTTTTGCGGGCCATAAACTCTCGAACAACCGTTTGGCCCCAACAGGGGATTGGTGACGTCCACCGCCGCTGTGACCTTCCACGGCCCGCGTCGGGCCGGCGGACGCGCGTGAGCCAGGTCAGCCAACCGCCACCATTCCTCCAACTCGTCCCAAGCTTTGTTGAAAAACTTCCAGCCCAACGCCCGCGCCATGCCGAAACCGGCATCGTTCGTCGCGCTGCCGCCGAGGCCAACAATGGCGCTGGTCGCGCCCGATTTCGCCGCCGCCATCAAGGTTCCCAGCCCGAAACTGTCCAACTGAAAGGGATGGAATTTTCCATGCGGCAACCGGGCCGGGCCGATGACTTCGGCTGAGTCAATGAGGGCCGTTGTCGTTGTGTTGACATGAATTCGCCGCCAAACCCCGCGCACCGGCTGGTGGGCCGCATCGATGGTGCGAATGAATCTGGGTCGCGCCGCAGTCAACTCCGCCAACACCGCGCCGAAGCCGTCGCCGCCGTCACTCATGGGTAGGATGCTCACGCGGTCGCCGGGCCGCTCCTTGAGCCAGCCCGCCGCAATGGCCAGGGCGGCGTCAAGGGCGGTCAGGCTGCCTTTGAATTTATCCGGAATAATCAAGACCCGCAGGGACATGGCGTCATTTACTAAATCGGATTCGGCAAGGCGCAACAAAATTTGCGCCGGTTTTGGGCTTTTTTTCCGCACCTGTTGCGGTTAGAAAGGAGCGAGATGCACTTACGTCGCCTCCTGCCGCCACTGCTGGTTTCGGCACTGATCGCCTACGTTGGCTGGGTCTGCTATATTTATTGGCGCGAGCATCGTTTCGACACAGAGATTGCGGCGGCGGCCCGGCGTTACCAAGTGGATCCGGCGTTGATCAAGGCAGTCATCTGGCGGGAGAGCCGGTTTAATCCAAGGGACCGCGGCAGGGCCGGTGAATTGGGCCTGATGCAAGTGCGCGACGCCGCCGCGTTTGAATGGGCCTCCGCCGAACACATTGCCGTATTCGACTTTGAGACCTGTTTTGATCCGGGCACCAATACGCTGGCGGGGACTTGGTATTTGAAGAAAGTCCTGCTGCGCTATCAGCAGACCGACGATCCGTTGACCTACGCTTTGGCCGATTACAACGCCGGCCGGGGCAATGTGCTCAAATGGCGCGCCGGCGGCGCGTTGACCAACAGCGCGGCGTTCATAAACCAGATTGGATTTCCCGGCACGAAGGCTTATGTGCGGTCCGTCCTGAAGCGCTTCGAGCATTACCGGTGAAGCAGGGCGAAGGGCGCAGCACGCCTCAATCCGGGCTGATGACCCGCATGGATTGTTCGAGCTTCGACCGTATCTGTTCCCGGTCGGCCTCGGTGGCGTCGCGCGGGACCCAGATGGGGTCGTTGTCGTAGAGTTCACATCTGGCGAAGGGCAGGGGTATTTGGAAACGGTCCCAACTGGGGAGCCGGATTTTCCAGCGGGCAAAGTTGGAGATCGGAACAATGGGACGCCCCGAGACTTGGGCCAGGAAAATAATGCCTTCTTGGATTTGATAGGCCGGCCCGCGCGGTCCATCCGGCGTGATGGCGATGCTGTAGCCTTTCCGCAGCCAGCGGCAGGCTTCCAAAAGGGCTTGTGGGCCGCGGCGGCTGGTTGAACCCCGGATGGCATGGAGGCCGAATTTGGCCAGCACGGCTGCCAGAAATGCGCCGTCGTTGCTGGCGCTGACCATGGTGACGAGGCCCTTCTCGTGCCATTTCTCCAGGACATGATCGTCGTAACTCGCCACGGCCAATATCAGATGATTATGCCAGATGCAGTAAATGACCGGGGCTTGCACCCTGGAATTGACCGCGGTGTCCTTCCAGATGCGGCGCCAGGTTTTAATGCAAAGCCAAAAAAACAGGGCGGCGGCGGAGGCCAGGAGCCGGCGATGCCAGGAAAGCTGCCGGGGTATGACAAGGCCGGAATTCCTGGGCACAGGAGCGGACATCAGGCTCCTTTTTTCAAACTGGCGCGGACCAACTCCTCAAGACCGGCAGCCGGCCCCAAGACCGCCCTGGCCGCGCGGACCGATTCCTGCGCCTCAGCGGGCTTGTAACCCAGGGCCATCAAAGCGAGGGCGGCGTCATTGATTTTTTGTTCGTCAGCCGAAAGGGCGCGTTGCGCGCTGCCGGCTTCCCAGGCGCCGGCGGCTCCGATTCTGTCCTTCAGTTCGATGACAATGCGTTCGGCGGTTTTTTTGCCCACGCCGGAAATTTGCGAGAGCATTTTGACGTCGCCGCCGGCGACGGCGCCGCGGAAGGCGGTGATGTTGATGCCGCTGAGGATATTGAGGGCGATCTTGGGGCCAATGCCGCTGACGTGGTTGACGAGCAGGCGAAACATTTCACGTTCCGCCAGGGTGACGAAGCCGTAGAGCACATGGGCGTCTTCACGCACCACGAGATGGGTGAGAAGCTTCACCGGCTGGCCGGGCGGGGGCAGCTTATCGAAGGAAGAAAGAGGGATGAGAACCTCGTAGCCGATGCCGTTGACCTCGACAATGGCCAGGGTGGGCAGCGCTTCAACCAGTTTGCCGTTTAGAAAAGTAATCAAAAGTCGTCAACCAGGGGGCCAGGCCAGTTTGCGCCCGCCCAAAATGTGGCAATGCAGATGCGGCACGGATTCGCCGGCATCGGGGCCGTTGTTTATGACCAGGCGATAGCCGCCTTTTTTCAGGCCGGCTTTTTCCGCGACCTCGGCGGCTTTGAGGAGCAGATGACCGAGGACGCCGGCATCTTCCGGCCCGGCCTCGCACAAGCGCGGAATGTTCTTCCGGGGAACAATCAGGAGATGAACGGGGGCCTTGGGAGTGTTATCCCGAAAGGCCACGACCTGGTCGTCCTCATACACGATTTCCGCGGGGATTTCGCGCGCGATGATTTTCTCGAAGACATTGGCGCTCATAACACGACGAGGGCGCAGGATTGGCTGTCGCGCTCCGTCTGCCAGCAACTTCGCAAGTAATCCACGATCTGGTCGTTCAAGTTCTGGCAACGGCGGTTCCATCGCTCCGTTCCGGTCAATTGCTTGACACAGCCGCGCAAGCCGTGAAAGCGCAGGACGCGGGGCGACTGCCCCATCTTGCTCTTCAGCTCCTGGCGCAGGTTGGGGAAAAAGAACAATTCAAACCCCTTGCCGGCGGAACTGGCCAGCTCCTGCAGGTTGGAGTCCAAAACGCTGATTGCCGCGGCGGGGGCGCGGACGGGCTGGCTGTCGGCAAAGACGCTTAATCCGAATCCGCGCAGCGCCGTTTCCAGCGCGAGGGCAAACTCGCTGACGGACACAAATTCCCGGAGCAGCTCGTGTTTGAAATAATGCAGGACGGCGGCGGAGGCGTGGTGGAGAATGGCGGGATCAATCCAGGAGGCGCCTTCCCCCATCAGCTCAAAGGTGATCCATTCAGCCGAACAGGGGATCTGATCGCCATCGCTGGTTTGGAAGATCAAACAGTCAGGTTTGAGTTGAATCATGGTTGGACTCCAGTTTTTTGACTTCGCTGACAAACTCGGTGGCCTCCTCGAACCGCCGGTAAACGCTGGCAAAACGGACGTAAGCCACCTTGTCAATCTGCCGCAACGCTTCCATGACGCGTTCGCCAATGACCACGCCGGGGACTTCGCTATCGTATTTGTCAATAACTTCGTCCACGATCGTTTCGACCAGTTCCTCGATGGCCTTCGGGCTGATGGGCCGCTTTTGGCAGGCTTTCTTGAGGCCGGAGAGCAGTTTCTCCCTGGAAAACTCCTCGCGGCGGCCATCGCGTTTTATGACCATCAAGCCCTCATGCTCAATCTCCTCATAAGTGGTGAAGCGATGATTGCACTGCAAACACTGGCGGCGGCGGCGGATGGTCGAGCCTTCACGGGAAGCCCGCGAATCGATGACTTTGTCATCCTGATTGCCGCATTTTGGACAACGCATAAAACTCGCATATACCACTACTTAAAGTGGCAGAGGACTAGTTAACAACAAAGGGTTGTGGCGTCAAGTGGGTTCTCAAGGATTTTTTAGGGGGTTGGCGGCCAGCCATTTCCCCATTCGTTCGGTTTGGGCTGCTTTTAGGATTTGGACCGTGCCAGGCACAGCAACGCTGGCGAGAATTGTTCTAAAGAAATGCGCGATCTCTGACGATAGGAAAGTGGCAGTCGCATGTGAAATTGCGGGCCGCTTTCTCGAATACCGGCGAAGCAGGTGTGAGGAGTTCCAGCCAGAGCGAGGAAGGCATCGAGTTAGAGGCTATGCAGGCGTTGGATAACTACATCAACGGGATAAAGACTTTGCCGCCCGCCCCGCGGGTTCTGTCGCAATTGTTGGTGCTGTTGAACCAGGAAGAGGCCCACGCCGGCCAAATCGTCGATCTGATAGCGTTTGATCCCGCCCTGACAGCCAAAGTTCTGCAACGTTGCAACAACGCCGCCGCCGGCTTGGGCGGCTCCGTCTCCAATCTCGACCAAGCCGTCACGCAGGTGGGTTTCAACGCGATTTACCGGCTTGTGGCAATGGTTACCGGCGAAACGCTCCTTGGCGCGGAGCAACAGGGCTACGGCATCGCCGCGGGCGAGATGTGGGAGCATTCGGTCAGGACCGCCGTGGCCGCCAAAGTGTTGGCCGCCAAGCTGGGCGGAGAGGAGAATCTGGCGTTTACGGCGGCGCTGTTGCATGACATTGGCAAACTGGTGCTGGGCGCGTTTCTGGAGGGTTCGGAGGAGACAGTGTTCCGGAGTAAAGGGCCGTCGGGAGACTCCCTCTTGGAAGCAGAGAAGTCGGTTCTTGGGGTGGAACACGCGGAAATCGGCGGACGGGTGCTGGAGGAATGGAATTTCCCCGAGAATCTGGTGCATGCCGTCCGGCATCATCACAACCCGTTCGAAGCCCGGCTGCATGAGCAGTTGGCCGCTTACGTTCAACTGGGAGACATCATCGCCCACTGTCTTGGACAAACCCAGAAATATGAATTTTTCGCGACGCGGACCCGGGGGGAGGCGCTGGAAATCCTGGAAATCAGCCCGAAGGAAATGGATCCGTTGTTGATGGAAACAGAGACCGCATTGAAACAATGCGGCGGGCTTATCCGGACAACAGCATGAGCCATAAAATTCTTACCATAGATGATAGTGACGTCATTCGCCTCCTCGTGGAGAAGGCTTTCAAATCATTTGACTGCATGGTGCTTGAGGCGGACACCGGTGCGGCCGGCATGGCTTTGGCCAGCCGCGAAAAACCAGATGTCATCCTCTTGGATTATAGCATGCCCGTCATGGACGGTTTTGAGGTGCTGACGCGGCTGCGTGCCGACCCCGAGCTCAAAGCTACGCCGGTGATCATGCTGACGGCGGAAGCGAGACGCGATTCAGTCATCAAAATCGCACAGCTCGGCGTGCGCGATTACCTGGTCAAGCCGTTTAAGAGCGAACTGCTCGTCGCACGGGTGGGCCGGGTGGTGGACCTGAAGCTTAAGACCGCTGCCGCGAACAAGAAGAAACGGTTCGACGACCCGATCTGCATCCTGGTGGTGGATGACAAACCCGCCATCCCCGCCCTGGTCAGCAGCGGACTGGCCGATACGCCGTGGAAGGTGACCAGTGCCGAGCAACCCAGCCAGGCGCTCGACTATTGCCTGAAGAATGGAGTGGATGCCGTGTTGGCCAGCCTGTCGCTGCCCAATGACGGAGCATTTATGTTCTATCAGAATTTGCGCAGTCACGCCAACACGGCCTCGATCCCGGTGCTGGGGATGTGCGTGCGCACCGCCGCCGCCGACCAGGCGCGCGCCGAACAGGCTGGCTTTGCCGGCGTGATCACCAAACCGATCGACCCCGCTGAACTCAAATCGAAAGTGGCCCGGGCCCTCGCCTTGGAAACGTCGTATAAATACTTCCAACAACGGGACGGCGTCCTGGCGTTGGTGCTGCCGAAGGATTTCCATCCGGGTGTTGCCAAGGAAGTCTTGACTCATCTGGAGGGCTATTTGATCAGCACCGTGGATGCGGGGGGGGACAAGCTCATCATTGATCTCAATTCGATGGAAACTGTCGGTTTGCCCGTCATTGAACTGGCGCTCTCCGTCATTCAGGCGGCCGGCAAGTTGTCGCTGCGTTGCGCGATGGTAGGTTCGGAAGTGATTAAAAGCCAGTGCCACAGCAAAGTTCAGGAAACTCAGACCTGGTTGTTTGGCGGCACTTTTGAACAGGCTCTGGCCCTTTTAAAATAAATATGGAATCCACATTTAAAGCCGAACTTGAAGCCTCGGCCGAGTTCGCCAAGTTTACTAAAATACAAAAGCTGGCGGCCTTCCTCCTGATGTTGTCGCCGGAAAATGCGGCGCACCTCATGAAGTCCCTGGAAGAACAGGACTTGGAGGAGGTCAGCAAGGAAATGGTCGCTCTGGGTTCAGTGAGCCAGGAGTTGCAGTATGAGATTCTGCGCGAGTTTTCCGGCGTCGCGGTGGAAGCCTCCACGGCTGTCAACGGCGGCGTGGATCGCGCCAAAGATCTGCTCGAAAAATCGGTCGGCTTGTTCCGCGCTTGCGACATCATTGGCCGCGTCTCCTCGCACCGCGAGGTTGTGGGGGCGATGCAGCAAATTGTGGAGAGGGACGCGCGCTCCATTTTCAGCCTGATCCAGTGCGAGCAACTGCAAACCATTGTCCTGGTGACCAGTTATCTGGGCCAGGAAAAGGCCTCGCAGGTTTTGGCCATGTTCAGTCAGGAACTACGCGAGCAAATCGTCGAACGTCTGGCTACCATGGCGCCCACCTCGGTGCAAGTGGTGGAAAATGTGGCCCTGGCTCTTCAGGGCAAGGTAGCCAACAACCATACCCGATCCGTCAACCAGACTGGCGGAGTGCGGGCGGCCGCTCAAATGCTCAACAACCTGCCCAAAGACATGAGCAAATTGATTCTAACCTCCCTCTCCGAACGCAACGCCGAATTGGGCGAAGCCATCCTTAAGAAGATGTTCACCTTCGAGGAACTGGAACGGCTGAGCACCCGGACGCTTCAGGTCATTCTGCAGGAGGTGGATATGCGCCTGCTGGCCGTCGCGCTCAAGACTGCGAGCGAGAAACTCAAAAAAGCTTTACTCTCCTGCATCTCCAAACGGGCGGCCGAGAATATCCTCGAAGAAATCAGTTTTATGGGAGCAATCAAGGTCAAAGAGATTGAGGCCGCCAGATCGCAAATCCTCGAAACCGTCCGGCGACTGGAGGCGGAGGGAGAAATCGACCTTGATGAACTGCGTCAGAAATCGCGTTTTCCTGATTCACTATGAACCCATCCCCCACCGTACCCGAATTGGAATCGGCCCCCTCCAGCTCCTCGTCCAAGGAAATCATCTCACAATCGGAAGTCGAACAACTGCTTGCGCAAGTCAAAACCGGGGGTGCATCAGACCCCGTCGCCGACCCACAAGCTCCCAGTGAACCGGCCGGGCGCGAAATTATACGGCGGTATGACTTTCCCAAATTCTCCCCGTTTTCCTCGGTGGAAATGCGCCTGCTGCGGGTACGGCACGAAGATTTTGTTGGTGCGCTGGCCACTCGACTTTCGATCCATCTGGATCTGAAAATCGGTCTGCAATTGTCGAAACTGGAGACCACTCCGTTCCAAAGGTTTGCCGAAGGGCTGTCCAACCCCAGCTATATGACGATGCTTAAAATTCAATCGCTGCCGGGGATTTGCGTGCTGGACATCCCGCCGCGGTTGGGCCTGTGCATGGTGGACAGAGAACTGGGCGGGCCGGGCCGGGTGGAGGAGGAGACGCGCCCGATCGGCAAGATCGAAGCGCGCCTGCTTTCCACGGTTGCCGGCCTCATCGTCAGCGAATGGTGCGGCATCTGGAGCGACCTCATGGAACTCCGGCCCACAGTGGCGGGGAACGAGTCCAACAGCCGCTATCTTCAAACTTCCGTGCCGGAAACGATCATGCTCGTTGTAGGGGTGGAAATGCGCATCGGGGAATTGGTCGAACAAATGCAATTAGCCTTTCCCCAGCAAATGCTCGAACCTCTGACTCTCAAGCTCAAAAGCGGGGGTGCCGGCGAAAAGCCGGACGCGTGCGCCAAGACCGCGTCTGCCAAATGGAATCCTTTATTTGACGATGTGCAGATCGAGGTGAAAGCGGAATTGCCGGAACTGCACCTTCCCGCCGGGCAGGTGGCCGAGTTGAAGCTCGGCGACGTTTTGAACTTCCCCCCGGAGTACATGAACGAGGTGCGGCTGCGCCTGGGCCATCACCCGGGATTTGTCGGGACCCTCGGCACCAGCAACCGGCGCCGCGCGGTGAAAATCGATAAATGCCTGAAGAGTTGAATGGATTTGCGGTGCCGCATGATCCTGCCATAGAAGGGCCGTTGGTTTTAGTCCATGGCCCGTGTGGCGGAGTTGGCAGACGCGCTAGATTCAAGTTCTTCTTAAGTCATTTAGCCTCGAGTGGATACAGTTGGACTGCAAAGGTCAGACACACCTGAGTTGGTTGGCCTGTTTTAGCCTCAGTTCCGGGGACACAGGATACAAAACGGCATACAAAGCAAAAAGTGTAAAGGCATTCCTTATTGCTTCAAAGAATCTCCGCCACAAAGAGCGTGGATTTCCTTCCTCTCCGGAACTGAGGGCTGAGCCCCCAAACGCGTCACAGAAATGGCTGCGGCAGCATTGGCGAAACGCACTGCTTCCAGTAACGACCCGCCCTCACCCAAGCCTACAGCCAGCGCTCCGTTGAAAACGTCACCGGCAGCAGTGGTGTCCACCGCTGATACGCGGAAACCCGGCACAAGCTGCCTGACAGAATCCGTGGCGACGAAAGCTCCGCGAGAGCCCAAGGTGAGTATTACAATTGCTATGCCATTGGCCCGCAGCTTTGTGGCGGCTTGGGCGGCGCTTCTCTCATCTTTCACTGTGATGCCCGTCAACAGTTTGGCTTCAGTCTCATTTGGGGTGAGAATTGAGACCAGTTTAAGCAATCTGGCGGGCAGAGCGCGGGCTGGGGCTGGATTGAGGATGACGGGTATACCTGCCTTGGCGGCTAGTGCGGCAGCGGTCTCGATGGTCTCCAATGGTGTTTCGAGCTGCATGACCACGGCGCTGGCTCCGGCAAAGGCTGGTCTGGCTCTTTTCACGTCTGCGGACGAAAGCCGGCTGTTGGCGCCACTCGCCACGGCGATGCTGTTCTCACCATCCTTGGCTACAAAGATCATCGCCACCCCGGAAGGCGCGGCTTTGTCACGGACAATGTAATGGGTGTGGATGCCATCTTGAACAAAGCCGGCGACGGCTTTCTCACCGAACATGTCCCTTCCCACCCGGGCGATGAAGGTGACGTCTCCCCCAGCGCGCGCGGCGGCGACCGCCTGGTTGGCGCCTTTGCCGCCGGCGGCGATGATGAATTCGCCTCCCAAAATGGTTTCACCCGCCTGCGGAATGCGGTCCAGCTTGATGATCATGTCCGTGTTGGAGCTGCCAACGACAAGAATTCGGGGTTTCGACATAAGGTTGAATCGGAAGGGGATGGCAGATGATTTCAGGAGCCGTTAGGAATTCAGTTTGGAGGCGATCAGCACCACGAGGCCGATAAGGTAGAAAAGGAACATCGCACCCAACAGGCCATTGGTGCCTTTTGGGGCATCCTTGAACTCCTTCCAAATAAATACTCCCCAGAAAGCGCCAATCATAGTGGCTCCCTGACCCAAGCCGTAGGAGAGGGCGGCGCCGGCCTTGGTGCTGGCGATGATGCTAAAGGACATTCCCACGTTCCAAATCATGCCGCCGAGAATCCCGACCACGTGAAGGGGGATATTGCCTTTGGTAAAATAGTCGCCAAAGGGAACCGGCGGTCCAGTAAAGGGTTTGACCATCATGATGCTGTTCCAGAGAAAGTTCGAAGCAAGGAGCCCCGCGCTGAACAGCACGATGGCAGTATATGGGCTGAGCATACCGGCTTGGAGAACCTTCGTGGAGGGATCGATTTTCCCCATGCTCTGAGCCACGTATTTGTAGAAGAAGCCCATTAAAACACCGGCAGCAACTGCGATAATGATACCCTTGACCGGGGCCTTTCTGCTTCCGCTCGCCAACCGTTTGTAAGCCAGCGCATCCAGGATGATTGCCACCATCACTGCGGCAACGCCCAACGCGAGCATCGGCACATTTCCTTCTCCGGTGGAAAGATAAGTAGTTATAACGCCCAGCACCAGGGCCAGACCGACCCCGACCGGAAAAGCAACCGCCAGTCCGGCGATGTCGATCGCAGCGACCAGCAGGATATTAGAAAGATTAAAAATCACCCCGCCGAAAAAGGCGCTGCCCAGCCATCGGCCGTCCGCTTGCCGCAGGTCGGCCAGAAATCCGCGCCCGCCTGTGCCGGTACTGCCCATGGTGAAGGCCAGCAGCAGCGACAGCAGGACCACCCCGATGGCATAATCCCAGTAGAACAGTTGGAACCGCCATTCCTTGCTCGCCAGTTTCTGGGTATTGGCCCAGGAACCCCAGCAGAGCATGGTCACAATGCACATTACTACGGCCAAAGGGTAAGATTCGACGATGATCATGGTCTATTCTGGTAATCTCGATATGGTGGCTTTGGAATGCGTGTCAACGCGCAGCAGTCGGGCTGTCAGATGGTCTTGAAAGGCGGACAGGTTCTTCCAGTGAACGGCGACGCGGGCAGTAAATTTGCCGTGGTCATCCCGCACAGTGTAACCATCGTCAGAGATGCGGAAGCGGATGGTCTCCGTCTCCACAAAATCCTCCGAATAGGCGAGGTACACCGCCACGCAGTCGAACAGCGTGGAGGAGCGCCCGGCGAAAAAGTCACAGTTCATCCAATTTACGCGGGGTGCGAAGATGCAGTAGTTTTCGATCACAGCGCGGAGTGTGGAATCCCCTGTGGCACTCCAAATGTGATGATAATTTTCGCCGGTGAGCACGGCGGAATTACAGGTGTCCAAAGGGGTTAGAAGCACATCGCGCCACGGTGCGGCGAGGACGACACGAAGGGCTGCAGGGTCCACCCGGACGTTGGTTTCAGGGCTGGCCGGGGGACCGCCGCTGTAGCCAACTGTGAAGCTGCCAAACATACCGACGAGACGGCAGCGGGCGGCGATGCCGGGTGCCCTGGTCAGCGCAGTGGCCAGGTTGGCCGACGGGGCGATGGCGATGATTGTCACCGGCACAGGCGATTCCTCGATAATTCGAATCATGCGCCCCACTCCATCGCCGGCAATTTCGCCGGGATATCGCGCGAGATCGTAGCCCTTTATCCACGGGTCCTGATTGCGGAGCTTCACGGACATGGGCTTCGATTTCACGCCAAGGCCGATGGGAATGTCGGTGCGTCCCGCGACGGCCAGAAACTTTGCCGTTATCCTGGCGCGGTAGGTCAAATCACCAGTCTCCATGAGGATGAGTTTAGGGTCAAGTTCGGGACAACGTAGCAGCAGAGCAAGTGCCCAAGTGTCGTCAATATCTGTGCCGATGTCAGTGTCGAGAATGATGGGGACGGTGGGTCTGGAGGCCGAAAATACGACGGCATCCAAGTTCGTTCCTGAGGTTACGTGATCAGGCAGCCCGGTCGGAGTGGAGAGCCGGTTGGTCAATCGCTGCGACTCGGTGAAGTTCGTTCCGTCCGCACGGACCAGGGGAGCCGTCAGGCAAATGGCGGCGAGAACAAGATGGGATAAACCGAGTGTATTCATCAGTTCGATGGAAGAATCATAATCCAGCTGTCAATAGACGAAACCTTTTCAGGCTCCACTTTATCCAACTCATGCAAAGCAAATGCGCAGGCATAGGGATTGCTACGGATACAAATAGAGCATGGCGTTGGCCCAAAGCACGTTATACGCGCGCATGCCGGCGGCGTTGGGATGCAGTCCGTCGCTTCTGAAATCCTGCGAGTTGGTCAGGAAGTAGGTGTAACAATCCGGGCCGGCCAGGATGTGGTTCGTGGCTACCAACTGGTCAATCACGGCGTTGAAGAGCGGGACGTTGTTGTGCTCGCCGTCCAGTGTGCAGGCAATGTGCGGGATGACTGGGATGCGCGCGTTGGCCAAAAGCATGGTGATCATCGCCTGCATATTGGCTTGGAAACTCGCCGTGTTGGAAGTGTTTCCGGCGGAATCATTGGCCCCATAGCACAAGGCCCAATAATGGTAATCCGGATTGTCTATCAGGTTCTGCGGCAGGCGGGCCAGGGCGTTGGCCGATGTCTCGCCGCCGATGCCTCCGTCAATCATCGAAGGGAAGTAATTGGTGTTGTAGATGTTAATCCAAGCCGCGAAACTGGGCTGGTTGCTATTGGGGTCGTTCGTGCCCGTGGCGCTGTCGCGATTGGCCCAAAAGGCCGTGATGCTGTCCCCCATGAAAAACCAGGTGTCTTCCGCCATGCGCCCCCGGCTGTAGGCCTCCGAGATGTCATAGACTTCGATTTCGTCAAGTTGAAGTCCATTGGAAGTGAACGACGGGACGGCGGTGACCACCATTTTCACCCAGCTCATGCCTGTAAAGTCGAAACTGTGAGACCGTGTGCGGTAGGTGTTGTTGGTAACGCTGGCCACCAGTGTCCATGTCCCATCCGCGCCGGTGGTGGAGTTCGACGAGGTATAGATGTAATAAGCCAGCGGCGAACCGTAATCAGGCGCCGGAGTTGACGTCGGTGTAATCGGATCGGCATAATTGTAATTCGCCCCCGCATTCCACTCCAGCATCACCCGGGTGGGGCCTGAGCCGAGATTGATGGCCAGCCAAGCCGGCGAGGAGGGGGTTACAATCCCCCCATACCATGACTCGGTAAGGAATATCCCATCATCAATCATGCTCGTGCTTTGATACGCTGCGGCAGCGTACCCAGCAGTCGGTTTGTTGATCGAGATTCTCTGGTTTGGATTGATGTCCTCTCTGACCGTGTAGAACATTTCAGGGGTCGTTAGCTCGCTCGGATCAAGAAACTGGTTGGCCACACCGACCGGGTTCGTTGTCCATGTGACCAGGTTCGAGCTAGAGAGCACACTGTAGCTTTGACCGGGAAACGCATTCCATGCCATCTGAACACCCGCCAGCCCTTTGTGGATATTGGTGAATATGAGAGTGCTTGGGCTCGGCGTAAGGATCACAACCGCCGGGTGCCCAATCGCCACGCCATTGATGGTCCCAGTGATGTTGGCTGTGCCCGGCAAGGTTGGGGAAGTCAATATCGCCGTGTAGGTCCCGTTTTCATTGTTGGTGATGCTGCTCAATGATCCATAAGTGGTGCTCAGCGTCACGGTCCCGATGGTTAACGTGTTGTTGCCGTTGGCATCCTTCCCCTGCACCGTTATGGTCGAAGTGTTTGTCCCATTGGCAACGATCGAAGGCGGGGTGGCGGTGATGGTGGTGTTGGCGGCGCTGATAAGCGCCGTAAATGACACAGAGGTCGGGTTCCCAATGGCCACGCCAGCGATGGTTCCCGTGATGCTGGCCGTTCCGGCTGTGGTCGGGGCGGTCAATATCGCCGTGTAAGTCCCGTTGCCATTATCGGTCACACTGCCCAGCGATCCCGCCGTGGTGCTCAGCGTCACCGTCCCGCTGCTGGTGGTTATATTGACTCCGTTGGCGTCTTTGGCTTGCACCTTTATCGTCGAAGTGCTTATCCCGTCCGCCGGGATTAAGGCGGGATTGGCGCTGATCGTCGTATTCGCGGGGCTTAACGCTCCAGTAAAGATCACAGAAGCCGGCTGGCCAATCGTTGTGCCGGCAATGGTTCCGGTAATGTTAGCCATCCCAGTCATGGGCGGGGAGGTCAATATTGCGGTGTAAGTTCCGTTCCCGTTATCTGTGACGCTGCCCAGCGATCCTGCCGTGGTATTCAACGTCACAACCCCGCCGCTTGAAGTCAGGATGTTATTATACACGTCCCTGGCCTGCACCGTTATCGTCGAAGTGCTCGTCCCGTTGGCCGGGATCGAGGCCGGGTTGGGGCTGATCGAAGTATTGGCGGCATTGACCGGTCCCGCCACAAAGTTCACGGAACCCGGGTTCCCAATGACTCCGCCGGCAATGGTTCCCGTGATGGTGGCCGTTTCAGCCGTGGTCGAGGAGGTCAATATCGCCGTGTAAGTTCCGTTGCCATTGTCGGTCACGCTGCCCAGCGATCCCGCCGTGGTGCTCAACGTCACCGTTCCTCTGCTTGAAGTTATGGCGGCGCCGGTGGCGTCCCGAGCTTGCACTGTTATGGTCGTGGTGCTCGTGCCGTTGGCTGTGATGGAGGCGGGATTGGCGCTGATTGTCGTATTGGCGGGGCTCAACGGAGCCCCAAGAAAGCCATTGACCGCGAGGTCGTTAAATTGCTCATCTCCATAGGCGGCCGTGTATCCGGAAACCTCGAAGGTAATGTTGGACAACCCTTGAAACTGCGCTCCGCTCAAATTGATGGTATTGGACCCAAACGACGGGAGGGCCGTGGTGATAGCGTCCGTGAGATAGGACGCATATCCATCGACGCTCGTTTTCACGTCACAGCCCGCCGGACTTGAAAACGAGCCATACCCTCCATTGAATGTCAGGCTGATCAAGTTTATGGGGGTTGTCGAAGAAATCGTGAAATATAAGTAATAGCCCGAAGCCTGTGCGGCGGCCTCAGCCGCCGTCGCGACGGTTCCCGGGTTCAATTGAAGTCCGTTCGTCACTTCGCTCCAGGACCATGAGTAGCCCAGAGTCACGTTGCCTGCGGTGACGCCGGATGCGACAATCGAAGGCGCCAAGGGTGTGGAGCCGGTCAGATTGTATTGCACGAGTTCGTTCGGCGCCGAGGTTCAGCGTAAAGCTCACGGTCGCCGGGTGACCAATCGTTGTGCCAGCGATGGTCCCTGTGATGGTGGCCGTGTTCGTCGTGCTCGCGGCGGTCAATTTCGCCGTGTAAGTCCCGTTCCCATTGTCCGTCACGCTGCCCAGCGTTCCCGCTGTCGTGCTCAAAGTCACCGTCCCGCCGCTGGAAGGCATATTGTAACCGTTGATGTCTTTGGCTTGCACTGTTATCGTCGAAGTGCTGATCCCATCCGCGGTGATGGAGGCTGGATTGGCGCTGATCGTCGTATTCGCCGCGCTCAACACTCCGTTAAACGTCACAGAGGTCGGGTGGCCAATGTCCGTGGCGGCAATGGTTCCGGTGATGCTGGCCGTCCCCGGCATGGCTGCGGAGGTTAATATCGCCGTGTAAGTCCCGTTCGAATTATCCGTGAGACCGCTAAGGGTACCCAACGTGGTGCTCAAGATGACGACCCCGCCACTTGACGTGAGGTTGTTGCCGTTCGAGTCTTTGGCCTGGACGGTTATCGTTGAAGTGCTCGTGCCGTTGGCCGCGATGGAGGTTGGATTGGCGCTGATCGTCGTGTTGGCTGCGCTCAGCATGACTGGCACCATCAGGCTAATGTCGTCCACATAGAAAACCGGCTGCGCCGAGGCCGATTGGGCTTGGATATAGAATCCGTCGAAGTTGGCCGCATTGGCAATTCCCAGGGTGGACAGCGGAACAGTGATTTGCTGCCACGTATTGGAGGTCGGCGTGAAATGGTACAAGTTATTAGTCTGCCCTGTCCCGCCAAGGACGCCCTCCACCGCCAGTGGTTGACCGCCGCTGGGTCCTCCGTTAACCCAAAACGTTAAATTGGTGTAGGGGGCGGAACTAATATTCGCGTGTTCGAGATACAGGCCGGACCATCCGTTGGTTATCGTAATCGAAATGGAACTGGATCCGCTATGAACGTATTGGGTGCTGGTGCTGTAGCTGAAATTGATCGTGGAGCCCCAACTCCAGTTCGCCCAACTGTTTTGCAATGAATCTGTGTAAATCGCCATGTTTTGCGCGACCGCCCCGGAGACCGTCCCCAAAAGCAGCAGGAGGCCAAGCCCCCGCCGCAGCCACGCGCGCGGTTGGGCGGAAAGACGGACGATGGGTTGAAAAAATGGGTGCCGGGGAAAATGGAAATTTAAAAATTTCATAATGAAAGTAATTCGTTGGGATGCAGTCCGTCGCTCCTGAAGTGACATTGTCCAGTTTGCATGCCTCAGGCTAAAATGGCAAAGTGGCCAAAGCGGGCGGCGGTGCGACGGTGGAAGCGTCATTGGTGCCGGGATACAGGTGGAACATGGCTTGGGCCCAGAGCAGATTATAGTCTCGCATGCCGAGAGCATTGGGATGCAGACAGTCCACGTATTCATTTGTATGGTTTATGAAGTAGCTGTAAACGTCCGGGCCGGCCAGGATGTGGTTTGTGGCCACCAACTCGTCGATCACGGCGTTGAAGTATGGAACCCCGTTATGGCCGCCGTCACACGCATAGTTAATGTGCGGTATCACCGGCATGCGCCCATTGGCCAGCAGCATGTTGATCATCTGCTGCATATTGTATTGGTAAGCTGCCGTGTTGGTAGTGTTGCCGGCGGCATCATTGGCCCCATAGCACAAAGCCCAATAATAATAATCCGGGTTGTCTATCAGGTATTGCGGCAACGAGAGCAGCCCGCCATCCGATGTTGTTCCACCAATGCCGGCGTCAACTATCGAAGGGAAGTAATTAGTATCGCCGTAACTAATCCAATTTGCAAAAGAAGGCAAGCTGCACGTGGTGTCGTTGGTAAATAATGGAGGAGTGCCTGAGCTGTCGGCGCGGTCGACCCAGAATGCCGTGATACTGTCTCCCATGAAGAACCAGGTGTCTTCCGGAATTCGTCCCCGGGAATAGGACGCTGAAACATCATAGACCTCCATTCTCGAAAAGGCGGCGCCGTTATCACTGTTTAACTCGCCGTTGACGCTGTTGGTCGTCGGGGCGGCGGTGATCGCCATTTTGATCCAGCTCATGCCGGTAAAGGCGAAACTGTGCGCCCGTGTCCGATACTGATTATTCGTCACACTGACAACCTGTGTCCACGTTCCGTCCGCCCCGGTGGTGGAATTGGACGAGGTGTAAAAGGCATAATTGCCCGGGCCGCCGAAATCGGTTTCCACATAATTATAGTTGCCGCCCGCATTCCATTGGAACATGACCCTGCTGGGGCCCTGGCCGATTTTGATCGCTATCCATGCCGGATTAGCCAATGTGGGATAGCCCGCATTCCATGATGAGTTGTAGGTGTTGAAAACGCCGCTGGTTGATTGATTCGCGTCGGGGCTGTATCCGAAAGTCGGCTTTCCCATGGAAATGAGCGGGTTCGGATTGATGTCTTCCTTCACCATGTAAAACTTGCGCGGGTTCCCCGTGGTGTTCGTATCAACAAACTGGTTGGTCACACCAACCTCGGTCTGCAACCAATCGACCAAGTCCATGCTGGAGAGCGTGCTGTAGTACTGCCCAGGGAACCAATTCCATGAGACCCGGGCACCTTGCGCCGAAGATTCGATATTGGTCATGATGAGGAACACGGGGTTGAGCGTCAGGTCCACAATGGCTGGATGTCCAATCGCCATGCCAGCGATGGTTCCGGTGATTTCGACCGTGGCGGGCGTAGTCTCGGTGGAAATCGGGGCGGTCAATGCGGCCGAGTATGTCCCATTCCCATTGTTGGTCACGCTGCTCAACGTTCCCGCCGAGGTGCTCAGCGTGACGGCGCCTCCGTCCAAGCCAAAAGCGTTGTTGTTCACATCCCTGGCTTGCACCGTGATTGTCGAGGTGCTTGTGCCGTTGGCTACAATTGAGGACGGATTGCCGCTGATCGTCGTGTTGGCGGCGCTCAACGGCGGCACAAAGCTCACACTGGACGGATGTCCAATCGTTCCGCCGGCAATGGTTCCGGTGATGCCTGCAGTGCCCGCCGTGGTCGAGGATGTCAGGATTGCCGTGTAAGTCCCGTTGCCATTGTCTGTCACGCTGCTCAGCGACCCCGCCGATGTGTTCAACGTCACAGTCCCGCTGCTAAAACCTATGTTGTTGTTGTCCACATCCCTGGCTTGCACTGTTACCGTCGAGGTGCTGACGCCGTCGGCCTGAATTGAGGACGGATTCACACTGATCGTCGTATTGGCGGCGCTCAATGCCCCGGAGAATAACACGCTAGCCGGGTTCCCAATCGTTGTGCCCGCAATGGTGCCGGTAACGTTCACGGTTCCTATTACGGTCGAGGAGGTCAAGGTGGCGGTGTATGTCCCGTTGCCATTGTCTGTCACACTGCCCAGCGATCCGGAGGTGGTGTTCAGAACCACGGCGCCGCCGCTTGAAGTCAGGTTATTGTTATACGCATCCTTGGCCTGCACGGTCAGCGTCAAGGTGCTGACGCCGTTGGCGGCGATGCTGACGGGGTTGGCGCTGATGATGGTATTCGCCGCGCTCGCCGGTCCCGGCACAAAGGCCACCGAGGTCGGGACTCCAATCGCCACGCCGCCGATGGTTCCGGTGATATACGCCGTGCCCACCGTCGTCGAGGAAGTCAATATTGCTGTGTAAGTCCCATTCTGATTGTCCGTCACACTGCCCAAGGAACCATCAGAGGCGCTTAACGTCACAATCCCGCGGCTGGAGGATATGATATTGTTGTTCGCATCCCTGGCCTGCACGGTCAGCGTGGAGGTGCTGGCGCCATCGGCGGTAATGGAGGCGGGGCTGGCGCTGATTGTGGTGTTGGAAGCGGCCACCGGCTGGCCAAGAACACCATGGATCGTGAAGTTGTTAAAAAAGATTGCCGCAGCGGCATTATTGACATACCCGCACACCCGGAAGGTGATGTTGGTCACCCCTTGGAAAGCAGCCGCGCTCAAATCAATGCTCTGGTTCGTAAAGGTCGAGTATTGCGTGGGAAAGACTTCCGTGGCGAGAATCGACCCAAAGTTATCCACACTGGTTTGCACAACCCAACCGGCCGGATTTCCAAACTGACCGTAAGCTCCACCCAGCGTCATGCTGGACAAGATCATCGGGTTGGTGGAGGTCAGCGTAAAGGAGGCGTACTGACCGCCTGCGGCAGCTTCAGCAGGGCTGATGAAAGATCCCGCACCTTCCTGAAGCTGACCCACGGTAGCGGTGGACCAATCCCAATTATACGGCGGCACCAGCGTGATGCTGCTCGCGCTGCCAATCCCCGGATTGAACGCCGTCGGAGCCAACGGGTTCGTGCTGCTATTAAATAGGTATTCCACAATCACATTGGCGGCCAGTGGCGCCGTAAATATTACGGAGGTCGGGTTTCCAATCGCTGTGCCGGCGATGGTCCCCGTAATGCTGGCTGCGCCCGCATTGGTCCAGGAAGTCAACGTGGCCGTGTAGGTCCCGTTGCCGTTGTCCGTCACGCTGCTCAGCGATCCCGCTGAGGTGCTCAGCGTCACCGTCCCGGCGCTCGAAGCCAGATTATTGCTGTTGGCATCCCTGGCCTGCACCGTCAGAGTCGAAGTGCTGGATCCGTTGGCTGTGATTGAGGCTGGATTGGCGCTGATCGTCGTCTGGGCCGCGCTCACCGGTCCAGGCGCAAAAGTCACGGAGGTCGAATGCCCAATTGCTGTCCCCGCTATCGTTCCGGTGATGTTCGCCGTGCCCGCCGTGGTCGAAGAGGTCAAAGTGGCCGTGTAAGTTCCGTTCTGATTGTCCGTTACACTGCCCAACGATCCTGCCGAAGTGCTCAACGTCACGGTGCCGCCACTCGTGACGTAGTTGTTGTTGTTCGCGTCCTTGGCCTGCACCGTCACCGTCGATGTGCTGGTCCCGTTGGCTGTGATCGAGGCCGGATTGGCGCTGATCGTCGTATTGGCCGCGCTCAACGGCGCCGCTGTAAAGACCACAGATGTCGGGTTGCCAATCGTGCCCCCTGCGATGGTTCCAGTGATGCTGGCCGTGCCGACCGTGGCCGGAGAGGTCAATGTGGCCGTGTAGGTCCCGTTGCCATTGTCCGTCACGCTGCTCAACGATCCCGCCGAAGTGCTCAACGTCACCGTTCCCGCGCTCGCGGTGAGGTTGTTGCCGTTGGCGTCCTTGGCCTGCACCGTCACCGTCGATGTGCTGGTCCCATTGGCCACAATTGAGGCTGGATTGGCGCTGATTATCGTGTTGGCGGCGCTCAGGGTGCCGGTAAAAATTACAGAGGTCGGATGGCCAATCGTTGTGCCGGCGATGGTTCCGGTGATGTTGGCAGTGCCAGGCGTAGCCGAAGAGGTCAACGTAGCGGTATAGGTCCCGTTGCCATTGTCCGTCACACTGCCCACCGAGCCGGCTGAGGTGCTCAACGTCACAGTTCCTGCACTCGAAGTAAGATTATTGCCATTGCCGTCCTTGGCCTGCACGGTCAGCGTCGAAGTGCTGGTTCCATTGGCTGGAATGGACGTCGGATTGGCGCTGATCGTTGTATTCCCGGCGTTGAGCCCATTGCCAAAAGTGCCATTGACCGTAAGGTTCTTTAAAATCTCATATCCATAGGCGGCCGTGTATGGGTAAAGCTGGAAGGTGATGTTGGTCAGCCCTTGAAACTGCGCACCAGTCAAACTAATACTATTGTTCCCAAACGACGGAAGCGCCGTGGCGACGGAACTTGTCAGATATGACGCATATCCATCGACGCTCGTTTTCAAAGCGAAGCCGGCCGGGCTTGAGAAGTTGCCATACCCTGCATTGAATGTCAGGCTGCTCAAGTTCATGGGGGTTGTCGAAGAAATCGTGATATAGGAGTAAAAGCCCGATCCCTGCGCGGCGGCTTGGGCCGCATTAGTCGTGGTGCCCGGGTTCGTTTGCAGCCCGGTCGCCGCCTCGCTCCAGAACCAAGAGTAGCCCAAAGTCACGTTGCCTGCGGTGACGCCGGATGCGACCGTCGAAGGCGCCAGATTGGAGCCGGTCAGATTGTACTGCACCAGCACGGTCTGGGCGAAGCAGGCCGGAGCGGCGGCAAACAGCAAGGCGGCCAGGAGGCATTGTTTTTTTCCAAGTATGGGGATCATGGTTATTCTCCGATTGTTTGTTGTATCCAACGTTACATTTAAGTTCTAATTCTTCCTGCCGCTCATCATCCGGAGCGGGACCATCAACACCTCACCGCGATAACTGTGACTGATGGCAACATTTGAACATAAAATCGCGTCCGGGTATAGTCATCAAAACTGATGAAGCTTGATTTTTTTGAGCATGCCAACTTGGCAGCACATTCATCTGCAATGACTTGCAACGGATGGCGGGGCGATTTGGGCAGGGAGCTGGCATGAATGCGGTACGCCCGGCGACACTTCCAAACGCGCCTGGCTCTGGCGCATGAATCCAGCACAGGCAGAGACAAAAAGACCACGGTCCGCGATTATCACGGAACGTGGTCTTCAAGAACAACCAGCTTGCTAATAACTTGCGTGGCAGAATGAGTTCTTCAACAACCTGCCGATTATTTCCGGCGCCAGGCCTTGAGTCCGAACAGGCTCATCATTCCCATGCCCGCCAATGCCATCGTATTCGGCTCAGGAACGGCACTGGGACCATTGACCGAGATGTCGTTAAGCGTCTCATATCCAAAGGCGGCATTGTATCCGGAAATCTCGAAGGTGATGCTGGTCAACCCTTGAAACTGCGCACCGTTCAAATCAAAGGTCACGGGGGCAAACGTCGACGACGTGGTACTCTGCGTCACATATGACGCAAATCCATCAACGCTCGTTGACAGGTCCCAGCCGGCCGGATTCGAAAAGTTGCCATACTCTGCATTGAATGTCAGGCTGGACAAACTCATGGGGGTTGCCGAAGAAATTGTGAACGCCTCATACTGGCCAGGGCCCACCACAGAGGGCGCGGCCAGGGCCGCAGTGGTGGTGGTGGCCCCCGCATTCTCTTGGAGCCCGGTTGCCTGTGGGGCCCAGAACCATGAATAGGCCGCGCCAATGGTGCCCGCAGTGATGCCGGGGGCTTCTGTTGTGTAGGCAAAGGGTGTGGCGCCGGTCCCATTGTATTCCGCGAGCACGCTCTGCGCGAGGCAGGCTGGGGCTGTGGCAAACAGAAAGGCGGCCAAGAGGCATTGTTTTTTTCCAAGGATGATGTTCATGGTTGTTCTCCGGTTTTTGTTTCTATCGTAAAACTTAAGTTCTTGTTCGTTCTGCCGATTCTTATCCAAAGCCCGACAATCATCTTCTGACCGCAAGGCTTGGACTGATGTTGCCATTACAGCACCAAATCGTGTCCGCGCATAGTCATCAGAACTGATGATGCGCAATGATTCGGGCCGGTCGCTCGATTTGCGGATGATTCAAGCGGATGGGGCCATTTTGTATTCTGGAGGTGACACAGCGTTGATTCGCCCAATGACGCCTCCAAGCCCACTTGGGTCTAACGGGTTTGATCACGGATTTAAAGAGCAGTCAAAAAGGCCATGTTCCGCAAATAGTCGCGGAACATGGCCCTCGATAGATAACAATTGAAAACAAACAGCCTGCAGATTAAGACCGGCGACGCCAAGCTTTGAGTCCGAACATGCTCATAAGGCCCGTGCCCGCCAATGCCAGCGTATTCGGCTCAGGGACGGGGGAGGCCAAGGAGCCATTGACCGCAAAGTCGCTAAAATCGAGAGTTCCACTGTTTTTGACATAGCCGAAAACACGGAAAGTGATGCTGGTTAACCCTTGAAACTGCGCTGGGGTCAAATCAACGGTTTGGGTCGCAAACGTCGAGTATTGCGTGCTGAATGCCCCCGTCACATATGTCGCAAATCCATCCACGCTCGTTTCCACGGCATAACCAGCCGGATTGGAAAACTGGCCATAAGCTCCACCGAATGTCAGGCTGGTCAAATCCATGGGTGTTGTGTCTGTCAGTGTAAACGTGGCATAGTCGCCGCTTGCAACCGCCAACGCGGGGGTAGTGGTGGCGCCCGGACCTTCCCGAAGGACGCCCGAAGCAGCTTCGGACCACTGTCCGGCAAATCCACCGAAAGTGATGCTGGTCGCACTGGTGACATTCACCGCTGATGGAACCACGGCAGACGAAAGCGGGGTGGCGGCCAGATTCCATTCCGCGAGCACGCCCTGCGCGAGGCAGGCCGGGGCGGCGGCAAACAGCATGGCGGCAATAAGATATTGTGTTTTTCCAAATGTGGTGTTCATGGTTGTTTTCCGGTTGTTGTTTCTATCGTTAAACTTAAGTTTTATTTCGTCTTGCCGATCCTCATCCAAAGCCCGACAATCACCTTCTGACCGCAAGGCTTTGACTGATGCTGCCATCTGAACACCAATTGGCCCCCGTGTATAGTCATCAAAACTGATGATGCTCGATGATTCTGGCCAATCGCCCCTGCAGCGGATTATTCCGGGTATTTATCGGTTATTTCAGCTTTTCTTCAAACAACGCAAACGTCTTGTCACGGTCAATGGCGCTGCAGCGGAGGATTTTGCCTTTGGTCCCCTTGAATTGATAGGCCAGGTCCCAGTTAACTTCAGGACAATCCACTACTTCCCATGTGGCCAGCGACGGCTCGGTCAGCGCCGCAATGTCGCCCAAATCATAAAAACCCTTCCTCGGGCTTTGAAACCATTTGTTCTCCAGGCGGATTTCGTGGATGAACCGGCCCAGCGGGCTGTAATCAACCCACCGCGCGGACCGCTCCATCGGACAGGTCAGCCCTGTGCCGGTGTCGAACAGCACGAAAGAAAGGTCCGAATGAAACACGATGCGTGCCGCGCGCACGTCGCCGATGACATTGAAATTCCAACACCGCTTCGGCCACTCGGTGCGGAAGTGATGGAATGCAACGATATGTTCGGCGATGCGCGGCTCCTTCAGATACGCGGAGGCGATGTCCGTCGCCGCACCCAGGCCGATGACCCAAAGTGGATCACTCGAGGGCGAAGCCATCGCCTTGCGGATGATGAAGTCCACGCCCTCGGACGGGGAGGGTTCGAAATCATAACGCAGCGGCGGGGAACCGCGTTTGACCGGAAACTTCCCCTGCAATCCCGCCTTTTCCAGAATGGTCTCGATCAAGCGGGCTGAACTCTCGATGCTGGCCGGCCCGCCGCCAGGCCCATCGTTATCATAGTTGGCGGCGACGAAGCCCTCAATCTGGAAGCGTTCCGGGCAGCGCACCGCCAGAGCGATGGCCCAAACATCATCAATCTCGTTGCGCGTGTCACTGTCAATGATAACGCGGAGTTTCCGGTTTCTGGGCGGAATTACCGGGACTGCGCGCCGGGTGGAGTCGCGTTTTTGAACGGCGGCGCGGCGCTGGCTGTATTCGTCGGCCGAACTGCCGGGCGGATGAGCCAGCCGAACCATGGGCGTGGCGGATGCCAGGGTGAAGGTAGCGTGTGTGGCGCCATCCAGATTGTATTGTGCGGGCACACCACCCTGTGCGAGCCAGGGCAGGGCGGCGGTAAGGAGCAAGGCGGCAAACAGACATTGTCTTTTCCAAAGCATGGGGTTCATCGTTTTTCTCCGATTTTTGTTTCTACCGTTTCACTTGAATTCCAACTCGTCCTGCTGGTCCACTTTTTGCGCCAGATAACCAAGCGCTGATCGCAATGACTATGACAGGTCCCGATATATCAACACCAAACCGCGTCCGCGCGGAATCATCAAAACTGATGAAACTTGGGTCTTGCAGGGACATTCCGCTGCAGGCAAAGATATCGCGTGCGGCGCGATTATCAGTTCTCAACCCGTTACCGGGCAATTTTGGGGCAGTTTCGATCCACCGGCTGGCTTTTAATCTTCCTTCTTCGCGCGCTGGCGTGGTGCGCATCAGCGCCGCCGCACTATGTCATGCATGTGTGGCAGACGGATGACGGCATGCCACAAAACGGGGTAAGCGCCATCGTGCAGACCAGAGACGGATACTTGTGGATCGGCACTTATGGCGGGCTGGCCCGGTTTGATGGAGTGCGATTTGCCGTCTTCAACAACAATAATACGCCGGCAATGTTGTCCAGCCGCGTCACCAGTTTATTTGAGGACTCTGCGGGGACCTTATGGATCGGTTACGAGGCGGGCGAGTTGGTTCGCTACAAAGCCGGGATTTTTCGGAATGTGGATATTCCCTCCTGGAATGGACGAAAGATTCTCGGGATCGGCGAGGATCGCGCAGGCGAGATCTGGTTGCTGGGTGTTGATGGTTCGTTGATGCGGCTGCGCGGCGGACTAATTCTAGAATCAAAAGCGGGCGCTGACTCGGAGATTGGATCGATAACGACAGACCGCTTCGGCCATACGTGGGTGCGGTGGCGTGGCAAGATATCATGGCTTGAAAGCGACCATCTCAGCCCAGTGCCTTTTGCCACTAATTATATCTACGTGCAGGGGATGTGCTTGAGCCGGGGCGGAGAATTGTGGCTTGCCGATGACGGGCGGTTGCGCCAATGGCAGGGAAGCAAATGGGGCAGGGATTTGGGCATGGCGCCTTGGGGAACCGAGCCTACCATGAGCGCTCTTGTTGAAATGCGCAGCGGTGGACTGGCCGCGGGGACGGTTGATCATGGGCTGCTCATTATGCTGCCGGATCGGGCCCTGTTGTACATCAACCGCACCAACGCCCTTCCCAGCGATTGGGTCCGTTGCTTGTGCGAGGATCGTGAAGGTAATCTTTGGATAGGAACTGAGAACGGTCTGGTCATGCTCCACGCAGGAACGACCACCACGGTTTATCCCCCGGACCGGTCGCAGGACCGGGCGATACTCTCCGTCAGCAAGGCGCCTGACGACACTTTGTGGATAGGTACGGAAGGCGCCGGCGTGTACCACATGGAGCAGGCGGAATGGACACATTTTGGCACGAGACAAGGCATTTCCAATTTATTCGTTTGGACTGTGTCCGAGGACCCGCAAGGGCAGGTGTGGGCCGGCACATGGGGCGGTGGATTATTCGTCCAAAACGGTGAACGTTTTGAGCGCGTCGCTGCTTTTGACAGAAACACGACACCCGTGTTCGCGTTGCTTCACGCGGCGGATGGCAGCACATGGGTCGGCACCCAAACCGGCCTGGCGCACTTGCAAGATGGCAAAGCGGCATGGTATGGCACCAACACGGGTTTGGTTCATCCCGATGTCCATGCCATTGTGCAAGACGGCAAAGAAGCCATTTGGTTCGGCATGGCGGGCGGTGGCCTCGGCGTTATCGAGCATGGCGCCATACGCCAGTTTCGGAAAGCCAACGGTCTGGCCAGCGATTTCGTTCAATGTCTGCGCCTGGACAGCGACGACTCGCTGTGGATAGGAACCGATGGTGGCGGCTTGACCCGGCTGAAAATGGGGCGCTTTGCGGTGATCAACGCCGCTGTCGGGCTCCCGAATGATGTGATCTGCGATATCGAAGATGATGGGCAGGGTAATCTTTGGTTCAGTTCGCACGGTGGAATCTTTTGCGTGAGCAAGAATAATCTTAACGCGTGCGCGGAGGGACTGGCGAGTTTGGTGCCAGCGATCGTTTACGACAAAAGCGACGGGCTTCCAGCCCTCGGGTTTTCGGGTGGCAGCCAGCCCGCGGGGTGCATGACGAGCGACGGGCGGATGTGGTTCCCGACCAGCAAAGGCTTGGTGGCGGTGGATATCAGGGATCACAATTTCAACCAGTTGCCCCCGCCGGTTCTCATCGAAGACTTGCTGGTTGATGGCCAGACGGTCGTCAAAGGAAGTCTCGACGGCGCGGTGATGCGCATCCCGCCCGGCCGGAATCGCCTTGAATTCCGCTACGCTGGCTTGAGCCTGACCGCCCCTCAAAAGGTCAAATTCAAATACCGCCTCGAAGGATTGGAGTCGCAATGGGTTGAAGCCGGGACGAGGCGCGCGGCAAATTACAGTTACGTTCCGCCAGGCCGCTACGCATTCCATGTGATCGCCTGCAACAATGATGGAATTTGGAATGAGGCGGGCGGGACGCTGGCCATTATCGTTTTGCCGTTTTTCTGGCAAACGTGGTGGTTTCGGCTTCTTGCCATCGTATGCCTGGCGGCGGGTGTGGGAGGCGGCGTGCTCATCGAAATGCGACGCCGCATGAGACGGAAACTGGCGTGGATCGAACATGAACGCGCCGTCGAGCGCGAGCGCGCCCGCATTGCCCGCGACATTCACGACGAACTCGGCGCCAGCCTGACGCGCATTACCATGCTCAGCCAGTCCGCCGAGACGGGACAGGACCAGCCGATGAGTGCCAGAGACCTGGACCAGATTCACAACACAGCGCTCGATTTGACCCACGCCATGGATGAAGTTGTCTGGGCCGTGAACCCGAAAAATGACACCTTGGACAGCCTGGCTGCCTACCTCGGCACCTATGCGCAGGATTATCTGGCCTCAGCCCGCATTCGCTGCCGCCTGGAAATACCGCTGCGTCTGCCATCCTGGTCGTTGACCGCGGAAACGAGGCACCACCTCTTTCTGGCATTTAAGGAGGCGCTCAATAACGCTGTCAAACATTCCGGTTCCGCCGAGGTGCGCATCACGCTTTTAATCGAGGCAGGCGGCTTCTCGCTTCAAATCGAGGACAAAGGGCGCGGCTTCACGATTGAAGCAGTGGAGTCAAACCCGGCTTCAACAGCCGATCGTCCCGCTTCGGGCCATGGGTTGGGGAACATGCGCCAGCGGTTGACGGAGATCGGCGGGCGCTGTGACATCCGCAGCACCCCGGGCGAGGGGACGGTCGTCCGGCTCGTCGTGCTGAACCAGGCTGCCATATCATAAGAACTGATGATATACAGAGTGCCTATGCTGGTGTACATTTGAAGAAAGTGAACATCTCAGTTTCCATTGTCGAGGATGACGTCCAAACACGCCGGATCCTGACGGAGTGGATCCGCAGCGCGGAAGGTTTCAGCGTTGTGGGCCAGCACGACAGCGCGGAAAGCGCCCTGGCGGGGTTGCCAGGCGAGAATCCGATGGTGGTGCTGAGCGACATCAACCTTCCGGGAATGAATGGCATCGAATGCGTGCGGCGTTTGAAAACCTTGCTGCCCCAGACCCAGTTTGTGATGCTGACTGTTTACAGGGATGAAGACCACATTTTCGAAGCGTTGTCAGTAGGCGCAACTGGTTATCTGCTCAAGCAAACGCCGCGGCGGGAATTGATTGCCGCCCTCAAACAGGTTCATGGCGGCGGTTCGCCAATGACCAGCACCATTGCACGGAAAGTGGTGCAGTCTTTCGAACAGTTTTCGCGCCCATCCGTTTCGGATCTGGTCACCCTGACACCCCGCGAGATGGAGATTCTCAATTTACTGGCGCACGGACACCTTTACAAGGAAATCGCGGAGACACTCGCCATCAGTCTGCCCACGGTAGCCACCCATATCCGGCACATTTACGAGAAACTGCATGTGCGTTCCCGGTCGCAGGCGGTCGCCAAATACAGCTCCGTTCCGATGCAGCCCCCCCGTTCGCCTGTTTCGGGCCCCCGCACTGGACCCGTTGTCGGCGTCAAACCATGTTAGCGGTTTGAAAATGCCTTTGAAGGGGGTTAGTCATCATCATTATGGCGCCAGCCAGGAAGGCGCCAGGCGGCAGATTAACTCACTGGATGGAAGCTGGCAGTTGAGCTACGGACCGCAACGCCCCGACGGGCCGCGCTCGCCGGCGGACCTGGCCCGGGCTGGCTGGCCAACCATCGCGGCGACGGTGCCGGGCAATGTCGAATTGGACCTGATGAAGGCCGGCAAGCTGCCGCAGTTATCGGTCGGCACCAATATCTACTGTCTGCGCGAACTGGAAGGCAACCAGTGGTGGTATCAGCGGAAGTTTCCGACGCCTAAACGGCCAGGCAACACGCGCATCGAGCTGGTTTTTGAAGGCATTGACTGTTTGGGCACGGTCTTCCTCAACGGGCGGGAAGTGGGACAGACCTGCAACATGCTCATCGCCCACCGGTTTGATGTTACGGACCTCTTGCGCGAAGAAGGCGCAGAGAATGAGTTGGCCGTCCGGCTCGATTCGGCGGTGATCGAGGGGCGCAAGCACCAGCCAGCGGCGGCGGAGGGGGCGTTTCCGGTGAATTGGGATTCTCTGGCGGTCCGCAAGGCACCGCACATGTATGGCTGGGACATCATGCCTAGGATCGTATCGGCCGGTCTGTGGCGAAGCGTGCGGCTGGAATTCATGCCCGTCACACATTGGCAGGATGTTTATTTTACAACCTCGCAGGTGGATCCCACCCAAAACAAAGCCCGCGTCCTGGTGGACTGGCAATTCGATACGAAGCAATTCGACATTGACCGTTGGCAAGTGCGCGTGTCACTGGAGCGCGACAGTAAAATCATTCATGCCTCGACCCATGCAGTCGTCACTCCGCATGACCGGCAAGTGTTTGAATTGAGCGACGTTGAGTTGTGGTGGCCGCGGGGATATGGTGGCCAGCCGCTCTACGACCTGACCCTCGATCTTTTGGATGGTAATGGCAAGGTGTTGGATACATGGCGTCAGCAAGTGGGGGTTCGGACGATCAAGTTGGTGCGCTCGGAGTTGACCACGCCCGAAAAGCCGGGCGAATTTGTGTTTGTGGTCAACGGAGAGAAGGTGTTCGTGAAAGGCAGCAATTGGGTTCCGCTGGATGGGCTGCACAGCCGGGACAAAGGGCACCTGGCAAGCACGTTTGCGATGGTGGTGGACCTCAATTGTAACATGCTGCGCTGTTGGGGGGGCAATGTCTATGAAGACCACGATTTTTTTGAGTTGTGCGACCAGTATGGAGTGATGGTATGGCAGGATTTTGCGATGGCCTGCGCCATTTACCCGCAGACCGATGCCTTTGCCGCGGAGATTCGGGCCGAAGCCGGGGCGGTGGTGCGGAAACTGCGCAATCATCCGAGCCTGACATTGTGGGCCGGGAACAACGAAATTGATGAAGCTTACGACGGATGGTTCGGAACCCGGCTCGACCCGAACACTGACCGCCTGAGCCGGCAGGTATTGCCCGAAGTGGTTCGCCAGTATGATCCGGTGCGCGATTATCTGCCCAGTTCGCCTTATCGCAGCCCGGCGATGGTCCAGGCCGGCAACCAGGGCCAACTCAAACCTGAAGATCATTTATGGGGGCCGCGTGATGACTTTAAGGGTCGATTCTACACGGATTCACCGGCACATTTCGCCAGCGAGATCGGTTATCACGGCTGCCCGGTCCGGCGCAGCTTGGAGCAGATGATGGAGCCGGGCCACATGTGGCCTTGGCGGGACAACGAGCAATGGTTTACCCGTGCCGTCCGGCCGCTCCCGGGCATGACCAACTACAACTATCGGATTCCGCTCATGGCCAAACAGGTGGGGGTCTTGTTTGCCTCGGTGCCTGACAACCTCGATGATTTCGTTCTCGCCTCGCAAATCAGCCAGGCGGAGGCCGACAAGTTTTTCATCGAGATGTTTCGCAGCGCCAAGTGGCGGCGGACCGGCATTATTTGGTGGAACCTGCGGGACGGCTGGCCGATTATTTCCGACGCGATTGTGGATTATTACAACCGCCCCAAGCTGGCCTACCGCTACGTCAAATGCGCGCAAGCCGATGTGTGCGCGATGTGTGGCGAGGCCGAGGCGGGCCGCCACCCGATGGTGATTGTGAACGATACGCTGGCCAAAGTTGGTGGGCATGTTGTCGTAAGCGACTTGGACAGCCACCACACCCTGTTTGAATCGGATTACCACGTGGCACGCAATGGTCGCGAGGTGGTCGGGTTGATTCCACAGACCACCCAGCCCGCGATGTGGCTGATCGAATGGACGGCGGGAGACCAAAAGTTTCAGAACCATTATCTGGCCGGCCCACGGCCCTTCAAACTGGACGATTATAAACGCTGGTTGGAATTCTTGTGAACAGTTTGTCTTGCCTCCAATGCTGGCGAGGAGGGACGAGTTCAATCGTCCATCAATGAACTGATTCCGTTGGAATTTGCCGGGAAAAAGCCAGCGTGTAGCGGGAAAATAGTTCCGGCCGGCCAACCACCTCGACCACGAGGTCGAAGGTTTCATCCGGACAATCTGGCACTCGTCCGGCGACCACCGGTCCGGCGCAGTGTGTGTTCGCCGGCGAACCGGGACAGTTCCAAGTGCCCAGCGATAGGGACACCGGACCCGCTTCGAGGTGAACATTGAAAGTCAGCGGACCGACCGCTTGTGGCGAATCGTTGAGGAGGAAGAGCGTGACAGAGAACTCTGCGCCGCGCGCCCAGTCGAAACGCGGGATGCGCGCGCTGGCCATGACCGGCCGGTTGGCGGCGGCCACAGCGTAATAGGCGGGTTTCGGTTCGTTCGGCCAGGCGACGAGCGAGTTATTGGCAGCGCACGGCCACGGTTCGTTGAAGACCCAACAGGCCACGGCGCTGCACACTGGTTTCTGCCGCCGGCCTTCTTCGTAAATGGCCTTGTAACCTTCTGCCTGCAAGAGTTGGAGGCGGCTGACGAGTTGCTCCAGCGATTGCGACGGCCCGAAATAATACTCGGCCACTTCGGGATAGAGCCATGCGTTTGGCTCATCCGCAGTCCAAGCTCCGAAAGCACTATGCGCCTTCCAGGAGGACGTCGGGCGCAGCGGCCACACTTCGTCGGCGGGAATAATTTCGCGCAGCTTCGCCGCCGTCGGCGGTGCGGGCACGCCAAACTCCACATACGCGGTGGCGGCCTGGTTCGGATAGCACTGGAACACCGTCCGCGGGTCCGGGCCGTTGCTCATCTTGAACCGGTAGTCGCCGTGACGCATGCCATGCAGTGGCGAGGTCGGCAGAAACGGGCGGGCGGGATCGAGGTCGAAGCAATTGCGGTTGAGCAAGCGCAGCGCGTGGTCCTGCATCGTCATGCCGGACCAGGCATTGAACAGCTCGTTGCCGCCGCACCACAGCGCGAGGCAGGCGTGGCGGCGGCGACGACGAATGATGGCGCGCGATTCCTGATCCAGCACGCGCAGATAGGCAGGCGTGCCGTCGTAGCGATTACAGGCCAGCGGAAATTCCTGCCACACGAGGATGCCGAGTTCGTCGCAATGCTCGAAGAACGCAGTCTTGTTGACAGTCGCGCCGCCCCACGCACGCAGCAAATTGAAATTCGCCCCGGCAAAGAGCGCAAGCTGTTCACGGTATCGCTCCGGAGTGAGCGTGCCGGGAAAAATCTCCGGGCACACCCAGTTTGCGCCGCGCGCAAAAATCGCGCGCCCGTTGACTTCAAAGGTGGTCGGCACAGGTGGCTGGGTTGCTGGCAATCCACCCGCGCGGTCGAATTGACCGGGTGACATCACGAGCCGGATGCGGCGCAGACCAACGCTTTGTTCGCAGGTTTGCACCACGCAACCTGCGGTGTTGAGCGTCTCGACGATGCTCGTGTAAAGCACGGGTGCGCCCTCGGTGTTCGGCCACCAAAGTTCCGGCTGCTTGACGTGAATCATGAGCGATTCAGCCGCCCCTTCCTGGCTGGCGATGACTGCGCCTGACGAATTCTTTACGGTCCAGCGCACACGGTCGGCTTTGCCTTCCGTCACCAAACGCAAATTGGCAACGGAAAAATCATCGGCGAGTTCGTAGGCAACTTCGACATGCTTGAGCCAGGGGTCTGCCAGGCGGACTTCGAGATAAGTTTCCTCCCAGATGCCGAGCGGGATCAGGCGCGGATGAAAATCCCAACCGTATGCGACAGCCGGTTTGCATGATTGCCGGCTTTCTTTTCTCCCGGCATCGAGAATGCTGCCGCCAACATCGGACGGCATGGGTGCTTTTGGAGCGGGGGCGACGATGATTTCAATCAACGCGCCGTCAGCGGCTTCGGTTAGATCAATTTCAAACGGCGAAAACGTTCCTTCCTGTGAATGAACGATGCAGCCACCCACACGCACGATGCAGGCGTAATCCACGCCACCGCAGACAAGTACCAGGCGCTGATCGGACGCAAGCGCGGGTTTCGCCAGTCGAGTCCGGTAAATCCAGTGGACATCCTCCATCCAGGCGTAGGCGTGAAAGTTTTCCGCCTGCCAATACGGCGGCCAGCCTTCCGCGCGCGCCCAGTCGAGTTGCACCGCGCCCGGCACGGCGGCGGGGACGAAGCGGTCGGGCGTTTTTGCTGAATCGGTGACCCAACCGACCTGCCAGTCAAGCAGTGCGTGAGACGTGGTTGGCGGTGCGATCATTGGGATGGTGATTTGTGTCCGAAAAATCCGTTGATGAAAGCCATGTTGACGGGCGGGAGCGTGTCTGGCAAGTAATATTACGCGACATGTCGGCGGTACTTCAAAAGGAGACTTTTGTGCGCGTTCAAAAGGAGACAGCAAGCCACAATTTGGTGTCGAGTTGTAAGGATCTCCGATGAAGCATATTACACTCGAAGGTCACACCTTTTTCGACCGCATTGGGGTGCGAGCTAAGGCTCGAAAGCCACCCCAATGCTCGTTTTACCTTGCTGCTAACCAATCCAAGGCACTTCTCATAGGAAGAACACGTGTCTCCTTTTGAACGCGCAGCTGTCTCCTTTTGTTCGCGCGCCGACAGTAATATTACGCGACAGGAATATTACGCGAGGCGCATCTGGACGGCCTGATCATCAACCACGTTTCTGTACTGACACCGGAACTGCAAATGGTCGTTGCGGCAGGCGACTTTCCGGTGAATTATCTCAACCAGAAACACCACTGCCGCCGTTCACCAACGGTACGCACCGAGTGGAGGTCGAAATATGAAGCGGTCTGAAATCAACAGGATCATGCGGTCCGCCAAAGAACTTTTGGTGCAGTATCAGTTTCATCTGCCGCCCTTTGCGGTGTGGACGCCGGACGAATGGCGAGCCAAAGGCCCGGAGGTGCGCGAGATTGCCGAGAACCAACTGGGTTGGGACATCACGGACTTTGGCTCGGGCGACTTTCCCCGGCGAGGACTGTTCCTGTTCACCGTGCGCAACGGGCGCCCGGCCAATCTCCACGCCATGCAGGGCAAGACCTATGCTGAGAAAATCATAATTGTCGAAGTGGAGCAGGTCACGCCGCTGCATTTCCACTGGCAGAAGACCGAGGACATCATCAACCGCGGCGGTGGCAGCCTGATTGTGCAACTCTATAATTCCACGCCGGATGACCAACTTTCGAAGACGGATATCACCGTCAGTCTGGACGGAGTCAGCCGGAAAGTTTCAGCGGGAGGCACGGTAAAATTGTCACCGGGAGAAAGCATCACGCTGCCGCCGCGCCTGTATCATGCCTTTTGGGGCGAAGGCGGCCGCGTGCTCGTTGGCGAGGTGTCGATGGTCAACGATGACCGCACGGATAACCGTTTTTATGAATCCATCGGGCGCTTTCCTCAAATCATCGAGGACGAGCTGCCGCTGCACTTGCTGACGATGGATTATACCAGATATTATCGCGACCTGACGACCACGGCGAGCAGATGACACCAAAGTGTCCACCGCCGCATGCACCTTCGATCCTTTGAGCTTCTTGCGGCCGTCAAAGCCGTTGCGCTCTCCTCTCTCCGGGGTGGATAATCGTCCGGCTGTCCAGAATGACCGCATTGGGATCGGCTTTTCGATCCAAGGCCAGGCACAGAATGGCCCGCAAGTCGTGGACCATGGCTTCGAAACAACCGCCTTTGATCCAGCGCTGGGATTGTTGATAGACCACGTTCCACGGAAGCAGATCTTGAGGCATCATGCGCCACCCCGCCCATCCGCAACAAATAGCGCAGGGCATTAAAGATCTCGCGCAACGGATTCGGACACCGCCACTTTCAGCAGGGGCATTTTGGAGCCCACAACTAGAGCCAAGCTAATAGATTTTTGATCTATTGCGTCTGCCAGCGCAATCGCCGGTCAATCCGGGAAATGGAACAGTAATGACGAGCACGGTCGGTTCGTGGACTTTTCAAGCCGTTCATGAATAGGCTGCGAATTTGCTTGCGATTGGAGCTGGTTGAACCTATTTTCTTCGGCGTTGAAGATCTGTGACAAAACGCAGGTGTCTTGGTGATGATTTCGGCGATTTTGGAGCGCGAAATATGCAAAGGCAGTATACGAAGGAAAAATTGGCTTGGTCGCACCTGTTGTAAGTCGTTGATAATCAAAGGCCCGCGTGGCGGAATTGGCAGACGCGCTAGATTCAGGTTCTAGTGAGTAACATCGTACAGGTTCAAGTCCTGTCGCGGGCACCATTTGGTCTTCATGTCGCCAATTTTTTCATCGCACTCAAATCAAGACTCTTGCGGATAAAATGGTGCGCGCTGCAGGGTTTGAACCTGCGACCCCTACCGTGTGAAGGTAATGCTCTACCACTGAGCTAAGCGCGCAAAACACCAATGTTTACAAGGCTAAAATCAATTTCTGCAAAACTTAAAAATCCGACTTGTAACCCGTACTTGTAACCCGCCGGATTTGTGATATATTTTCCGCATGAAAACGGTGCTGGAAAATGAACCCAAACCGGCTGTGCAACAGCCGGTCTTTCACAAAGTCGCAGAGAACTTGTATCGCCTCGAATCATCTGGCGGATATTATGCTTTGATTAAAAAAGGCGGCAAGCAATTTCGTCGCTCGCTCAAGACCAAAGATCGAAAACTGGCGGACCGTCGGTTAAAGGAGACCAAGGAGCAGATCGGCTGCCTCTCGCTGACCGATGACGCCAAACTCGGCTTTGAGGCAGTTGCGAACCGTTGGCTGGGGAGCATCAAACACACCCTGGCTGATGGCACCATCCAACAGCGAGAAATACGGATCAAGAACCTCGCCCCATTTTTCAAAGGCACGTCACTTCGGAGCGTTAGCGCCTTTCAATGCGAACGTTGGGCCATCGAACGCGGACGCAAACTCGCTACTCAGACTTTCGTCCATGAACTCGAAACCATGCGAAACGTCTTCAAGTATGCACAACAGCACGGCCTCATTTTGTCCAACCCGGCGACCACGATCAAACGGCCCAAGGTCACGTTTACGAAAGCGCCGATTCCAAGCCGGCAGCAGTTCGTGAAGCTCGTTGCTCAAATTCGGCAATCCGACGGGCGCGCCGACAGCCAGCGGAAAAGCAAGGACGGAGCAGACCTCGTCGAATTCCTCGCATTTTCCGGGGCGAGAATCGGAGAAGCGCGGGCAGCCGCGTGGGGCGACGTGAAATTCCAGGACAACATGATTTGGATTCACGGCACGAAATCTGAGCAGAGCGACCGCCTCATCCCAATGACCACTTCATTGCGTGAATTCCTGCTCAAACTCAAAGCCGGACTCAATCCAGAGCCGACCAACCGAATTCTCAAAACCGGCAGCGCCAAGAAATGCCTGGCGACCGCGTGTGTGAACCTTGAATTTCCCAAGTTTTCCCATCACGACTTTCGGCACTTCTTTGCCACGACCTGCATTGAGTCGGGTGTGGACATCCCTACAGTAAGTCGCTGGCTTGGTCACAGCGATGGCGGGGCGCTGGCGATGCGGGTCTATGGCCATCTTCAAGTCGAGCACAGTTTGGCAATGGGCAAGCGCGTCAGCTTCGACGCCCCTTCAAACGTCATCCCTCTGCCGCGACCGACCAATGCCAAGGAAAACGCCCCAGCCGTGGTGGATGCGAGACGCGCCATTGCCAATGCCAAAGCGAAATACGGGTATCCGTGGTGGGCCTCAGAGAATCCGCTGGAGGTTTTTTGGGGACAACTCAACGAGGAAACGCAGATTATTCCAGTCGAGAAATTCCTTGAAGTCTCAAGCCAAGCGATGGGCCGCGAGGTTCTCAAATCGGAATTGGCCGACCGCGAGACTTTGGTTGATGAACTGTCCGCGAGAATTACCGCGAAAACTTTGGATGGAGTTCGCGCCAAAATAACGGCACAGAAGACCACCACATGCGAAGCCATTAAGTGATTCACCCCCGTTCGCCAAACGGCTCTGATGTCTCGCGCAAAAATCGGTCAAGATCATCTCTGGAATAAATCGGGTGACGCAAAGCGCGTGAAGGATGGAGCAGGCCCCGCTTGGTCAAACGGTCAATGCTCACAGCCGTCACACCCAAATACGTCGCGGCCTCGGCGCGCTTGAATCCCTTTTTCTCGACAAAAGTCTTCGTTTCCGACCCGTTCGTCTGACAGTGACGGGGTGCCTGCGGTTTAGTCAACTGTTCGTTTTCTTTGGGCATAAATCCTCCGGTTTCTCTATTTCGATTGACTGTATCAAGCCTTGCGCGCCTTCCCACGCATCCCCGTACTTTTCTGGCACGGGCATGACCCACTCGACTGCGCGTTCCTGAAAGCCAACGGCCAGGGCGCGTAGATTCCGGCCCGCCATCCTCACCTTATGATTGACGAATGAGAGTTCAATCGTATCGCTGTCGTGGGCCGACTCGAACTTGGCGACTTCCAAGTGGTGATAAGGCAGCAGATAAAAGCAAGTGGGCGTTAGTTCCAACCGCAAGTTGTCGAGAGGGACGTGGTTGCCCATCAATTGGCGGCTTAGGTGGTAACACTCTGGCCGCTCTTTTAATTCTCTCATTCTTAGATCACTCATACTCCGATGCCTCCTCCATGCCTTTGTTTGTATTGTTGACTTTGGATGATTCTTCGCGCCGTCCGAACTGCTGGCGATTGTCGCACGGACTCCGATTGTTGCCGCGTTTCCGTTTGTGGCACCACCTCAGACACTTTCGCGGCTTCCGCCTGCCCAGATAATTCAGCCCGGCGCTGCGCCGTTCGGCATTGCGAGTGCTGGACGCTGAGGACGTATCCAATATCGCGGCCCCAAGCCATTGCCAGCGTATGGACCACGGATTTTTTGACAATGTCCAAGGCCAGTTCGCGGCCCCCGGAACGAATGACATTTTGGCGAAGCTGGATTTTGTCAGCGGTGAATATCTGGACGCCTTTTCGACCCCGCGAAATGGTTACATACCATTGCTGGTCGTTGGTCGCGGCCTGCACGGCGGAATCGGAGAACAGGACGTAATCTACCGTCTTGCCCTGGGCGGCGTAGGAAGTGACCGCATAGCCGCGCACAAACTGGCGGTAGGACTTGTCCAGCGACCGGCCATCGACCAGGGCGATGCGTCCATCCGGGTGAACGTGTTTGACCGTGACCAGTTCGCCATTGACTACCTTGCTCCCGTCCGTGGCGTTGCCATTGGCCTTCAATTGCAGCCGGTCGCCGCTCGACAAGGGCAATTCCTTGGGCTGGCAAACCGTGAGCCGGTCAAT
>JBKQUS010000061.1:0-4547 GCA_052325505.1 Limisphaerales bacterium | reverse complement strand
TCGGAGCGATTGAAGGCTGTCGTCCAATAGAGCCAGTCGTCATAGAGGTTCAGGGGAGAGAATGAGGCCTCGAGAAGCTGGCTGATGTAGTTGCGCGTCATCAAAGCCCGCACCTTGTCCGGCTCCCAGACCACGGGAGCTTGGTTGTGGTGGCTCAACCAGTAAAGACGTTCCACGCATTCCTGGTCGTGCGGGCTGGCAAACAACGTCAGCAAATGGTTCCGCTGTTCCGGGCTCATCTTGCCGCTGACACCCAGCAGACCATGCTGCCGATCCATCTTCACGGTTGCCACCAACTCGACCGGGAGCCTCTCCGGCAGTTGCTCCACCCGGATAACCGAATAAGGCCCCGGATCGCGGCTCAGGCAATAGTAGGCGGCGGGCAGGCTGCCGCCGGAAACCGAGGAAATCACGTCCACCTCGTGCAGAAGATTGATCTCGTCCTCCACCTTTTCCAAGCGCAACATGGTGGCGGCGGAAAACCAAGCCGCCCGGCTGCCCCCGCCCGAGAGGCACAGAACTACCAGGACATCCTTCTCGCCGCGCGGCTGCTGAATCTCGAAAGTGGCCCGACAGTCGGGCGCGAGGCGTCCTGCCTGCAAAGGCCGGTTTACGGAGGTATAAAGCGACTTGCATCCTGTTGCCGCCACCACGAGAACGCCCACGAGGCTAGCCAGCAAACCATGTTGGCAAATCCTCATAGAGATGCTTCTGCTAATGGCGCTTGCCACCCTGGCTGTAACCTGCGCGAGGCAGCAGGTCGGCGGACATCTTCATCACCGCCTGTTGCGCCATGCGCGCAATTTTGTCGCTGACCGTGTCATTGCTCGCGTCAATCAATTTGCCAAGCCCTTTGCCACCGCCCACTTCCTCATAAATCCAATGGTGCTCCCAGACGGTGGCGCCGGTCGTGGTCTCCACCAGACGCCCCACAACTTCCAGAGTGCAGACCGCCCGAAGGCCTTTGGTCGAAATCTCCCATTTGAAGATTTCACTGGTCAAAAGCAACTCCACCTTCAGGTCTTTGCCCATTTCTGCCGGGGAGCGTTTGGGCAGCTCGGACAACAATATGCCGCGTGACGCCGCATAAGTGACGACACTATCCGCCGGCACAACTTCGTAGGCCGCTGCCTGCAGGATTTTTTCCCAAGCCTTGTCGAGCACGATTGGCGCACCTGGTTCGCCCGTCCGATTCACGCCGGGGATGACCGCCACGCGAACCCGGGAACGCTCCAGATAGTCGTATGCCGGATGGGTTTTGGCCTGGGCTTGCGCGCCGGGGAAAAACCAGCCAAGCGCGACGCCCAAGGCCAGAACCGGAGTAAGTGCGTGGGTTTTCATTGCAACGCCTTTTGAAATGCCGGGTCGGCGACGATCTGCCGCAGCGCCATTTGCGTGGCGGTCTGGCTGGTTTCAGGTTTCTCCATCCACCCCCACCGCTTCGGGCGAGTCCTCTTCATTCCTGGGTCGCTTGAATTTCCCACGCGCGTGGTCGAGTCCACCAGACTACAGAGTCCGCGCTTCGCAAACAGCGTCTTCCCGCTTGCCGAATAAACAGCCACATCAATCGTAACCCGCGACTCAAAGGTTTCCGATTCCGCTGCGAAGCCACTTTGGTGACCGGAAGACGTGTCCACCGGACCGAACCACAGTACTTCACCGGCGACATATACGGCGTTCGCCGGCCGGTTCGCCCGCCGCGTGATGACCGGCGCCACACCGGACAATGCCGCGCCCGACTGGAACGGCGCTGGCTCCGGCTTGACCCCCGCGGCGTTCAACTCCTGTTCCAAGGCGTCGGTGAGGTATTCTGACACCGAGAATTCCCGGTCGAGTAATCGCACGTTCTTTGAATCGAGGCGCGCGATAACCGGGCATAGATAAACCTTCCGGGCGGGCGACAGTTGCACCGCCGCGAATCTCTCCGATGCGGGCTGGTAACGTGTCAGCGCAAACCTGGGGCCAGTCTTGCATCCGTTGATCAGTGTCGCCACGACCAGAATTCCGGCCAGTTGCCCGACCCGGTTGGTGAAGGCATTCATGGTTTACATGGGTTTGCCGGTTAGCGGCACCGTTTAATCAAGGTGTCCACGAATTGGCTGATGGCCGCGCGCAAGGCGTTGTTGGCGATGGTTTCGTCGTAGCCGATGGATTGACCGACCCCAAGCATTTCTCCGGCCTTCACGGCAACTATGCCGCGCCCGCTGTCCGCCGCCACAATCTGACCGGTGGCCACATCAATAATCCGCACGTCCACCGTGGCTTCGGCATCCTGTTCCAATTGGAAGCCAAGAGTTCCCACCTGGGTGCGCTTGGACTTAAATCCAAAGCCGGTGACTGCGCCGATTGCCACATATTGCACGCCGGCGGTCTTGCCGACCGCCACTGCGGTGCTGGGATCAAACGGCTTGCTTGCACTGATGTTTTGTTCCTGCAGAATCCGGTCCAATTGTTCGCGTTCGTAAAGCGCAAACTGCCCGGACCGGTCCAGGAAAGTCGTCAAAACGTCGGCGGCGGCATTACCCAGCCGGCCGGAGCCATAGTCGGTGCGATCCTCAAATTGTAGAACGGCGAGCCGCTTACGCTGTTCCATCGGCAGTGGCTTGTAGTGCTTTAGCTCCTTGGCGTCGAGCGGAACAATCTCCCCCTTTTTTTCCACCTGTGAGCTGGAACAACCCAGCAGCAGCGTGACCAACGTGCAACCGATCCATGTTCCATTCAGATAATTGCTTTTCATAACTTTCCTTTTTGATTGTGGGTGATGAAGTTGAGGACTCGAAACACCAAGGCCGCCAAGAGTGGTTGACGGATGGGTGACACGACCCGCCCTTCAAACGAAGCCGGGCATTACATTAACACCATCCGATCTGGTTGTGCTTCATTGGCAACAACTTAATTCCAATTCTCAAATGGCGGCCACGCCACTCGGTTGATCTTCAAGGGCGTCAGTGCCCGTGAACCCTTTTCAATGTAAATGATTATGAACCTGAAATGAAATCTGTCTAGAGTGCGAAAGTTTGGATTATCGGACGTTATTTTGGATTTTGGCGTGAAAAAGCGGAAAAAGGCATGAGCCTTGACATTTCAACATTTGTTCAACAAGCCGCGGGCGGCGGATTCATCTGCAACGTCTCGCGCCATATTCCGGGCGAAAGGCCGGCGACGTTTTTGAATGCGAAGCGGAAGCGGTTGGGGCTGGCATACCCCACGGCCTTGGCAACCAGGGAAATGTTTCTGGCCGGATCACTCAGCAACTCCCGCGCCTTTTCCACGCGCACCTCGGTGAGACAGGTCTTGAAAGTCAGGCCAACGGCTTGGGAAAAAACATGAGACAAGTAGGCGGCATTCAACCGCAGGTCGTCCGCGCACTTCTTGAGTGTGAGCGGCTGCGCGTAGTCCCGTTGAATGCGGTCCAGCACAGCCCGCACCATCCGTTCGGGGCGGGACTCCGGTTGTGCGACCGGGGGAGTCTCGAGGAATGCCGGCATCAAACCATTGAGTTTTTTCCGCAGCTCTGCCTGGTCATTCTCAAAAACCCGCAACGCCCGCCGCACATCAGCGAGTTCCTCCTGCTGCAAGTCAGCCAGGCCGGAAGTCTGCACATGCTGGACGATAAGCCGCAGGAACCGGGCGGCCCGGGCGAATTGCAAACGGCTCATCGCTCTGGCGTTCTCCCAGCCAGAACGACAGCGCATTCCGCGGGTGGAATGTGTCCGGGCAGGATGCTTGCGGGGGGAGTTCCCCAATGCCTTTAGATAGACAAGGCCGAGCGTCTCGTCGCGAAGGCGAAGGGGAAACCAGTAATTGCGAACCCCGAGGCGGCAGGTGAAGTGGTGGCCGTCTCCGTGCGCGCTCAAAGTGCGGGCGAGTTGTCTTGGCCCGCAGGTCAGGCAATCCGCCAGCGGTGACGAACCGCTTAACTGGCAACAGATGGTGCAGGCGGTCGGCAAGGTTCGAGTCATCCACTGGTGCGGCGGTGACGGGGCCCAAGCGATTTGGAAATGAACGCCGGTAAACTCGGCGAACAGTCTGTCGGGGAGCTGACCGAGATGTTTGCAGATTAGCTCCCGATACCTTCGCCGTAGCAGCGCATCTCCGTGCAGATATGATGGTGAGGGCCATCCGGCGGAGGGCGTTTTCACCCGGAGGGCAGCGACGCTCTTTCCTGAACTTCTTCGGCGGGATGTTTTTTGCCGGTTCATGAACCCGGCAATTCTTGTTCAATCTGCCAAAGAAGTCGAGAAGTTAAGAGCCGCAGAATTTGGAAGCGGGAGGCACCGGCACCCGATGTGTCAAAAGCGTCATCAAAAGGGTCAGACCAGAATGGCGCTTAATTAAGGACTGGGCCACTGGTCGCGTCCTGAAAACCCTCATGGTTTCCGTGCCGGTTGAATCGCAAATTACCGCACTTTTACTGCACTATCGTTACTGCGGCCCGATCGAACCATGAGCTTGCGCCAAAGCGGGGCATTTGGCTCAGGAGCCAGCAGGCCCCTTGCCGCAGCCCGAAATTGTTCCTGAGAATACCGCCGTGACTTTGTTTCCCT